>CAWUNP010000189.1:0-4166 GCA_963923805.1 uncultured Novosphingobium sp.
CCCTCGTCGCCGTGGCGCGGCATTATGGCCTGGCGCTGGATGCCGCGGCGACGAGGGACGCTTCGGGTGCCGCGGTCAGCAAATCGGCATCAAGGCTGGCAATCCGCCCGCCCAGCTTGGCCGAGAGCGCGGTGAAATGCCGATGCTGGGCCAGCCAGCCAACCGCGGCAACCTGCATATCGGTCAGGCGGAAATAGTCCTGCGGGGTAAAGCCCAGGTCGATGAAGCCATCGTGGAGGTAGCCCTCCAGCAATTCGCGGACCCAGGCGCGGCAATGCAGGCCCTTGCGCGCGACCGAAATCAGGAAGGTTTCGAGCGGGGCATAGAGGAACAGGGCCTGGCCCCGATCCTGCAGGGCCATCAGCAGTTCGGCCATCGGGTTGAGGATGTTCGATGGTTTGACGATCACTGCTTCGCCGGGGGCAAAGGGCCGCCCCAGCAGCCGCAGCGCCAGGTCGGCGGTGCGCGCCACGGCCGCCGGCGCCGCGCCGCGCCGCCGAAAGCCGACCACATCGTTAAGGATTGCCGGCTCGCTCAGCCCCATGGCCACCCCCGGCGCTGACAGCGCCCGGGTCAGCAGGGTTGAACCGCAGAAGGCCGAATGGAACAGGAAATGGAGCTTGCCCCGTGGCTGGCTGAGCAAGCCTGCCGCCGGCAGATCGGGGGCGGTTGGCCTTTCGCCGAGCAGGCTGTCGATCAGGAAGGCCTGCCGGTCATGCTCGGCCCGCGGCAGGTGGATGAAGCGCACCGCATCATCGCTTTCGACATAGCGATGGGCGAGCCATTCGGCATCGGCAAGGGCGAAGACGGGTGCGGCAGTCATGTCACGGGTCTAGTGCTCCGCTCGGTGCATCGCAACTGTCGCTTGCCCCCTTGGTGCGCCGCTTATAAGCCTTTGTGCAATGGCTTCGTCTCCTGCCCAGCTCGCCAACGCCGAAGGAATGGCCGCCTTGCGCGCCGGCGATCCAGCGGCCGCAATTGCCGCCTTTCTCCGCGCGACCGCCGAGGATCCCGAAGCGGGGCCGCTGTGGCGCAACCTTGCCCATGCGCACCGCCTGGGCGGCGATGTCGCCGGAGAACGGGCGGCGCTCAATCAGGCCTTGTCACTCGATCGGCTCGATTTCGTGGCCCAACTGCGCCTCGCGCAACTGCACCAGCGCCAGAATGAAGAGGCTCAGGCCCTGATCGCCTGGAATGCGGTCGAACAGCTTGCCGCGCAGCTGCCGGGCTTGCCGCCCGAAGTGGCGGCAGAACTCGCCGCCGGTCTCAGCTATTGTGACGGCCTGCGCGAACGGCTGGCGGGCGCGGCCGAATCCGCCCTTGCCCTCGATCCCGCCCGTGACGAGACCGAGGAACGGCGCGTCCGCGCCTTTGTCGATCACGCCCTGGGGCGGCGCCGGGTCTATCACAACCAGTGCGCCGGGGTGTTCTATCCCTTCCTGCCTGAAGACGAATTTTTTGACCGGCGGCATTTCCCCTGGTTTGAGCAGCTGGAGGCGGCCACCCCGGCGCTCCAGGCCGAATTGCGCGGACTACTGGACGCCCCCGGCGATCTGATCCGCCCCTATGTGCGGTTCGAGGAAGGGACCCCCGAGAATGAGTGGAGCCCGCTGGATGGCTCGCTGGACTGGTCGGCCTGCTTCCTCTGGGAATATGGTGAGCCGCACCGCGCCGTGGTGGAGCGCTGCCCGCAGACCGCGGCCCTGCTTGATGCCCTGCCCCTGGCGCGTATTCCCGGCCGGGCGCCGAATGCCTTCTTCTCCGTTCTGCGTCCCCACAGCAAGATCCCGCCGCACACCGGGGTCACCAACACCCGTGCGATCATCCATCTTGCGCTGGAAGTGCCGCCAGGCTGCGGTTTCCGGGTTGGCAATGAGACCCGCGAATGGGTTGAAGGGCGGGCCTTTGCCTTTGACGATTCGATCGAGCACGAGGCCTGGAACAACAGCGATCAGCGCCGTGCGGTGCTGATCATTGATGCCTGGAACCCGCACCTCAGCCCGCGCGAACAGGATGCCGTCCTGCGCTATTTTGCCGCAGCCGATGCGGCTTTGGTGGGCGGCGGCCCGCGCTAGGCTTTTCGACGAACGGCGTGCCGGTCCGGCCAGCAAGGCTTGAGCCGGTGGCCGTGGTTGGATAGGCTCAAGGCCTTCAAGGCGCGCTCAGGGCGCCAAGCGATGGGGATCAGTCAGTGCTCGTTTCTGCCATTTTCCTGCTTACTGCCGCGCCGGTTAGCGTGGTTGCGCTTCCCGAACCCAATCCGGCGAAGATGACCGCGGCCGAAATCCGCGAGCATAACAAGCAGCTCGACCGCAAGGATCCCTACTATATCAAGTGTGTGCGCGAAGCCGATACCGGCTCGCTGGTGAGCCGCAAGCCGGTCTGCCGGACCAACCAGCGGTGGGCCGCGCTTGAACAGGCCGCCCGCGCCGGGGCCGATCAGCTGGCGACCGATATGACCAACAATTCGCACGCCAGCGGTAACTGAGCGGGCTGAACCGCGAGAAAAGGAGCCAGGCCGATGTTTGCAACTTTCGCAGCCACACTTCTGCTGGGCACGGCCGGGCCGGCTGTCGTCACATCCGATCCGGCGACCGAAGTCGTCGATCCGAAGAAGATGAGCCAGGCCGAAATCCGGGCTCACAACGCGACCCTGCCGCGGACCCATCCGAACTATATCCGCTGCGTGCGCTCGGCGGCGATCGGTTCGCTTGTGGCGCGCAATTACAGCTGCCGCACGGTGGCACAGTGGGACGCGGCTGACCGCGCCGGTAATGATGAAATGCGCCGGGTTGCCGATGCCATGGCCAGCAAGGCGACCAATACCAACTAGCCGTCGCTGGCGCCGAGTCAGTTGGCCTGGCGGGTGACCCTGACGCCCGGTTGCCCGGCAATGCTCGCCATATAGCTGCCCAGCGCCGCCTTGCGGATGCGGATTTTCTGGCCGGCCTTGGGGAAGGTGTTGCGGCCGTCGGTCTGCTTCCAGCGGGCCCCGTCTTCGAGTGTAAAGACCGGGAAGCCATCGCCAGCCATGCGGATGCCGGCGATCGTGCTTTCGATTTCCTTCACCTCATCGCCCGCATCGCCGGCGTCGAGCAGCTTGATGCTGGGCAAGGACAGGCCGAACAGGCCGCGCTTGGCTTCGCGCACGGCCGCGCGGTCGGTCACCACCAGATCGCGCGATGACCGGGCCGCGACCATCGCGCTGACCGCCTGATCATAGCAGGCCAGCCGTGCGGCCGGGTCAGCAGTGGCCTTGCAGTCAATCACGGCCTGAAATACCGCGGGAGGCGGACCGTCGAGCGGTTGCTCCTTGTCCTTCGCCAGAGCCGGCTGGGCAGCCAGTGCCAGGCTCAATCCGGCAAGAGCGGTCGACAAGCGGAACATAGCGCACTCCTTGCTTACGGTCGGGCGAACCATGCCGCTGCGGCTGGACCAGGTCAATCGGTCCGGGCCGCGCTTGATTCGCCTCATCAGACCGGCCATGCCCGCATCATGCTGCGGCGCGCCACGATCATTCTGCTCATGATTGGCCTTGCCCCGCTGATCTGGCTGCGCGAACCGCCCCGGCCGGAAAACACATCGCAAAGCGTGACGGTCCGCGCCCTGCCCGGAACGCCCCGCCAGATTGGCCCCTTCGCCCTGACCGGCGCCTGGCACCTGACGAGCCGCAACAGCAGCTTCGAAGGCTTTTCAACCCTGGCCGTTCCATCGCCCGGCCGGTTGACCGCGTTCAGCGATACGGGGGTCCGGCTCGATCTGCCCCAGCCCGGAATGGCCGGACCGGTCGCGATCGCCCCCCTGATGCCGCGCCGGGGGGCGCTAAAGCCCTATCGCGACGTTGAAGCGGCCGCGCTGGATCCGGCGACGGGCCAGTATTGGCTGGCGCTGGAGGGGCGCAATGTCTTCATGCAAACCATGCCTGGCAAGCGGCCGCCCTGCACGATTGCCGGTCCGGAACTGGCCGGATGGCGCAACAACAGCGGAGCGGAAACCATGGCGCGCCTGGCTGACGGGCGCTTTCTGGTAATCGCCGAGGGCGGCTCGGGCGATCATGAGGGCCGGTTGTTGCCCAAGGCGCCGGATGGAATCGACCGGGCGCTGCGGTTTCATTTCCGGGCGCCCCGGGGTTACCGCCCGACCGACGCGGCGCAATTGCCCGATGG
>CAWUNP010000190.1:0-4150 GCA_963923805.1 uncultured Novosphingobium sp.
ATGACGAGCGCAGCCGCAAGGAAGTGCTCAGCCTGATGGGCTATTGAGCCAGGCGGTCATCTTCGGGGCGAGCGGCGGGATCGGCGCGGCGCTGGCCGCCGCCGTGGCCGCCAGCGGGCGCTACACGCAGGTCTGGGCCGGATCGCGCGGCGGAACGGCTGCTCCGGCTGGCACGACGCGCTTCGCTTTTGACCTGACCGACGAAGCCAGCATCGCCGCCGCGGCCAGCCGGATCGGGGCGGATGTGACCTTGGCGATCGTCGCCACCGGCGTGCTGTCCGATGGCCCGGGCTTTCAGCCCGAAAAGAGCCTCAAGGCGCAGGATCCGGCGGCCTATGCCCGCGCCTTCGCGATCAATGCCACCGGCCCGGCGCTGATCGGCAAGCACTTCCTGCCGCTGCTGCCCCGGCGCGAGCGGGCGGTCTTTGCCGCGCTCTCCGCCCGGGTCGGCTCCATCAGCGACAACCGCCTTGGCGGCTGGCACGCCTACCGCGCCAGCAAGGCTGCGCTCAACATGATCCTGCGCAACCTCGCGATCGAACTGGCGCGGACGCATCCGCAAGCCGTGGTCGCCGCGCTGCATCCGGGGACCGTTTCGACCAAGCTCTCCGCGCCGTTCACCGGCAAGGGCGAGGGGGCGCGTCTGTTCTCGCCGGAAGAGGCGGCAGGGTATTTGCTCGGCGTGATCGATGGCTTGACGTCGACCGAAAGCGGACAGGCCTTTGCTTGGGATGGTCAGGCTATCCCGTTCTGATCAGACGTCTGGGTGCGGTAGGGACGAGATGCTGATCAAAGTCATTCTCCCCTTCTTGAAAAGGACCACGATGTTGAAATACTTTTCGTATTTCGACTTCCAAAGATCATCTGTCTCCAGATAGACGGTGCTATAATCATCCGTCCAAGTCCGAAACTTGCGGTGGAGCTTTTGTTCTAATTGCCGTTTCGTACTGACAATGCTTGCCGAAGGGTCAATCCATGGCGGAACGGCTTTCGAAGGAAGTTCGATCGACTTGTCGGCAACTTTGCGATCAATAAATACATACCAGATTCCGTCATCCAGCTGAACTATGCAAGACAAGGGGTCCTTCCGGTCAGTGCAGTCTTTGCGTTTGCGGACCCCGGGCGGAAGCGTGTCGACAACCTGACCAAGCTTCAGCCTGCCAACGTCAATCGCATCCACCGTTAGCGGGGCAGTGCCGCTGGCAGTGGCTGGCGATGCAATCGCAAGCGCTATGGCCAATGGTAGCCGCTTCATGACTTGCTTGCTGGAAGCAGTTTGAGTGGATCGCTGGTTTTACCTCCCGCTGTGACCGGTCTGGCTGATCCCACTCTGACTTCGAAATGCAGATGCGTATCGCCAGTCCGTGGTGTGTTCCCCGTTCGGCCTACGCGCCCGATGACATCACCGCCTTTAACTTTATCCCCCGGGCGTAACGTCGCTGATCCTGGCTGAAGGTGGGCATAATGCGTGTAGACCCCATCGCCATGATAGATCACGACTTGGACGCCGTAACTCGGACTAGGGTTTGGGGAAATTGCAACGATAGTCCCGGTTCCTGCCGACCTTACTGGCGTGCCCGCAGGAGCCTTCAAATCGATGCCCTTGTGTGTCCCTTTGCCTCTCTTGTTCCCATACCGCGGCCCGCCTTCGTTCGGCTTGTCCGCCCGGTTGAGCATGGCTTCCGATCCCGCCGCGATGGGCCAGTGGGTCAACACGGTCTTGGCGCGTCTGGCCTGCTCCTGGACGCCGCCGCCTGGGGAGGCTCCATGTGTCATGCTTGAGCGGCGGAACGCTCGTTCGATAATATCGCCGATCGGATCCGGCGGCACCTTCCGCGCAGAAGGCGACGCCTCTTGCCGGGCTTGCACAGCTGGTCGCGATTGCAAGGACATCGGGCGCGGACGCAGAACACCGGTATTGCCCGGTCCAAAGGTGAACCGGCCGTCTTCCGGATCGTGGTTGGGGTTGAACTTCCGCTCAACCCGGCCGGTTCGCATCCAATGCTCAAAAGCTGACTGGTCCGCTCGACGTTCCATTTGGCAGCCTCCACATCACATTCTTGAACATATCAAGAACAGACTTATTTGTCAATAATTTGCTGTCCATTGCCCTTTCGCCGCGATCCCCCTAAGTCGGGCCTGTCTGCATTCCCCCCAGTCGAGGCGATCCTTGCTGCTTTCTCCGTTCGAAAAAGTGCTGGTTAAGCGCTACCTCCTGCCGGGTCGCAGCGAGGCGTTCATCGCGCTGGTGGCCGGGATCAGCCTGGTGGCCGTGGCGCTGGGCGTCGCCGCGCTGGTCATCGTGATGAGCGTGATGAACGGCTTCCGCGCCGAACTGTTTGACAAGATCGTTGGCCTCAATGGCCATGCCATCGTCCAGGCCTATGGCGGCCGGATCGAGAACTGGCAGTCCGTATTGCAGGATGTGAAGCAAACGCCGGGCGTTACCCGCGCCTCGCCACTGATCGAGCAGCCGCAGATGGGCAGCTTCAATGGCCGGGTCGATCTGGTCTTCGCCCGCGGCAATACGGCTGAGGATATCCAGCGGCTCAAGCCCAAGCTGGTGACCGGTTCGCTTGATCCGCTGAAGCCCGGTGCGGGCGAGGTGGCGATCGGGTCGCAGCTGGCCTCCAACCTGGGCATCCGGGTGGGCGATACGCTGACGATTATCAACCCGCAGGGCCGCTCCACGCCGTTCGGCACGGTCCCGCGCGAAATCGCCTATCGTGTGGCCGCGATCTTCGAGATCGGGGTGTTCGATTTTGACGAGCGCTTTGTCGTCATGCCGATCGAGGATGCGCAGACGCTGCTGCTGGCCGGGGATTCGATCGGGATGATCGAGGTGCAGGTCTCCGACCCCGATGCCGTGACCGAAATCCTCAAGCCCGTTTCCCAGCGGCTTGCAGGGCAGGCGGTGGTGACCGACTGGCGCACGATGAACGCCAGCCTGTTCGAAGCCCTGGCGGTGGAGCGGGTGGCGATGTTCGTGGTGCTCTCGATCATCGTACTGGTCGCCGTGTTCAATATCCTCTCCTCGCTCATCATGCTGGTCCGCGCCAAGACGCGCGACATTGCGATCCTGCGCACCATGGGGGCAGGGCGAAAAAGCCTGCTCAAGGTCTTTGTCACGGTCGGCTTCGTGGTCGGCGCGCTGGGCACGGTTGCGGGGCTGATCCTGGGCGCGACCTTCCTGTTCTTCCGCCAGCCGATCGTCCGCCTGATCGAAGTGCTGACCGGGCAAAACCTGTGGGATCCGAAAATCCGCTTCCTCACCGAATTGCCCGCCCGCGCCGACCCGGTGGAGATTACGCTGATCGTGATCATGGCGCTGGTGCTCAGCTTCCTCGCCACGCTCTACCCGGCCTTCAAGGCGGCGAGCACCGATCCCGTGCAGGTGCTGCGCTATGAGTGAACCTGTCGTCCAGACCACTGGCCTGACCCGCAGCTTTGAGCAGGGCGGCGTGCGGATCGACGTGCTGCGCGGGATCGATCTGGCGATCCAGCCGGGCGAGATTGTGGCACTGCTGGGGCCCTCCGGCTCGGGCAAGTCCACCCTGCTGCAGGCGGTTGGCCTGCTGGAAGGTGGTTTTGGCGGTTCGCTGCGGATTGTGGGAGTAGAGGCGACCGCGCTGTCCGCCGATGAGCGGACCGAGCTGCGGCGGGACCGGATCGGGTTCGTCTATCAGTTCCACCACCTGCTGCCCGATTTCACCGCGCAGGAAAACGTTGTCCTGCCGCAGCTGGTGGGCGGAACAAGCGAGGTGGACGCTGCCGCCCGCGCGGTCGAACTGTTGACCGCACTCGGTCTTGGCGCGCGGCTTGATCACCGGCCCAGCCAGCTGTCCGGCGGCGAACAGCAGCGCGTGGCCGTGGCCCGTGCGCTGGCCAACCGACCGGCGCTGGTCCTGGCGGATGAACCGACCGGCAATCTGGACGAGGCGACCGCTGACCGGGTGTTTGAAGAGTTCCTCGAACTCGTCCGCGGCCAGAACAGCGCCGCCTTGGTCGCCACGCACAACGAACGGCTGGCCGCGCGGATGGACCGGGTGCTGCGCCTGCATGACGGACGCGTCGACTAGGCCTTTCAGTCAGTTGACGGCGCGTCCGCATCGCCTAGTCTCCCGGGTAATCAGACCGGGGAGTCCAGACC
>CAWUNP010000191.1:0-4135 GCA_963923805.1 uncultured Novosphingobium sp.
CCCGCTGCCGAGCCAGATCGAAGCTGGTCTGATTATGGATGTTGATATCCAGCACGGCCAGATCGGGCGGAATCTCCGCAATCGCTTTGTCCGCCCCGGCCAGGCTGGTGACGCATTGCGCCGTTCCGCCAGCTGCCTCAATCAGCTCTTCCAGCAGCATGGCAATGATCGGCTCATCCTCCAGCACCAGCACCCGCTTGCCGTGCAGCAAATCACCTTTCACCGCACCCCCGCCACCACTGTGCAGGCCAGTCCCTCCGCGGCAAAATCAAGCGATACCCTCGACCGCGGATGATTGGCGACCCCGCGCCGGATCAGCCGGGTGCCAAAGCCCGCGCGCCGCGGCGGACGGACTGGCGGGCCGCCGCTTTCGCGCCATTGCAGGGTCATCATGCGGCCCCCGGTTGCGGCGGTAATGGCAATGGTAACATCAACCTTTCCCTCCTGAACCGAAAGCGCGCCATACTTGATGGCATTGGTTGTCAGTTCGTGGATAATCATGCTGAGCGATACCGCGGCCTGAGGATCAAGATCGGCATCATCACCGCTAATATAGCAGCGCTCAGCGTCTGCACCAGCTGCAGCCCACAGCGCTGCGCTAACAACGTGTTGCAATCCGGCGGCCTCCCATTTGGCATCGGTCAGCAGGCTGTGCGTGGCTTCCAGCGCATCAAGCCGGCGCTTGAAGCCATCATAGGCATCGGCTTCGCCCAGTTTCCCGAAACTTTGATAGGCCAGGCCCTGGATAATCGAGAGCGTGTTCTTCACGCGGTGATTTAGCTCGTTAATCAGCAGCAATTGCTGCTCATCGGCGCGGACCTGTTCGGTCACGTCATAGCCCTGGGCATAGATGCCCAGCACCGAGCCATCGTGGTCCGTAATCGGCTGGAAGACGCAATTGACATAACGCTCGGCCTCGTCGCCGGCCTGGGCCTTGAGCCGGCGGACCGAAACCCTGCGCCCGACGAAAGCCACGCCGCGCCGGAACACATCGTCAAGCATGGCGATGATCTGCTCCTCGACAGCTTCGGGCAGGATATCCGCCACCGTGTGCCCGATCAGTTCGTCCCTGCCCCAGAATTGACGGCAGGCCGCATTGGCCAGTTCGAAGCGGTGCTGCGGGCCAATCAGCACGGCAACGATTCCGGGGGCCTGCTTCACGATCGATCGGGACCGTTCGATCTGGATCGCGGCGGCGCGGCTGCGCTGTTCGACCCGGCGCGCTCGATCGATCAGCCCTGCTTCGTCGCGCATAGTGCGCAATTGCTGCAACTCTGTCACATCGATCGGATTGATCAGGACATATTCGACCCGCCCCTCGGCATCGAGCAGCGGGGTGTGAACGCAGCTCCAGAACCGTTCGGCATAGCTGCCATCCGGATTGGCAATCGGATAGCGGATCAGGGCCACGGCATCGCGCTTCCCAGTCAGCCGGACGCGCTCCAGCGATTCGGTCAGCAGGCGAAGGCCTTCGGCATCGGGCGGGCTTGGGAAAGCATCGTACCATTTGCGCCCGACGATTTGATCGTGGCTGCGCATCATTGCTTCCAGATAAGCCGCATTGGCCCAGACGATTCTGTCGTCTGGCGCAAACAGGACATAGGGATTGGAAGAGGCCGCAAGCAGCGTATCGAACGGCATCGGAGCAAGCTCTGACATGCCGCACCGATAACGTATCTCCGCCGATTATCGCAAAGAATTACGTACAAATACTATCATAATGGTAATGATAGCCAGGGGGCCTGTAAGCCGGGTTCTGTAGCGCGGACGGTATCCCAAAAGAGACCGTATCCGCCCTGGCAGCCATTCCTCTAGGCCTTGTGTTGCCACAAGGCTCAAGCAACCAACCCGGGCGGTCGGGTCCGAAACTGACCTGCCCTGCCTTGTGGCAAGGCGCGCCGCCCCTATTCGGTCTTGCTCCGGGTGGGGTTTGCCGTGCGGTGCCTGTTACCAGGCCCCCGGTGCGCTCTTACCGCACCCTTTCACCCTTACTCCGCAAGCGGAGCGGTCTGCTCTCTGTGGCACTTTCCCTGGACTTCCCGGCAAGCCAGTCGTCCGGCGGGCGTTACCCGCCACCCTTGTTTCGTGGAGCCCGGACTTTCCTCGCGGTTCTTGCGAACCCCGCGGCTGCCCGGCCCCCTGGCGGGGATTGTTTAGACTTTGCGCGGCTAAGCCGCAAGCGCGGGAAATCTGGTCTTGGCGCTGCTAAGCCGCAAGCGCAGGCTACCTTGTCTTGCCGGCGTCGCGATCCAACAACAAAGCGAACAGGATCGCCGAACATTCCCCATCCACCTGCCCATCGATGATGTGCGGACGCCAGCGACGCTGGAATGCGCGCATGGCGGCAGGCTGGTCGGAAACATCATAGCCCCAGCGTTCGAGCGCGAGGAAGAAGGCCCCGCCGTTCTCGAATGGCGAGGGCGCCGAAATCCGCGGGGTCTTGAGCGCGAGGCGGTGGGCGGCGAGCAGGTCCCAATCGAACAGTTCGCCCGGATCCTCCTTGCGCGCCGGGGCGATATCAGAATGCGCCACCACATTGGCGCGGGGAATGTCATGGCGCTGCACGATCTCGGCCAACAAGGGCAGCAGCGCCGCCATCTGCTCATCCGGGAAGGGGCGATAGCCGAACTCATGCCCCGGATTGACCAGTTCAATCCCGACCGAGGCCGAATTCACATCGGTGATCCCGCGCCAATAGCTCTTGCCCGCGTGCCAGGCCCGGCGATCCTCACGGACCAGGCGATGAACCGTGCCGTCCTCTTCGATCAGGTAGTGCGCCGAAACCTGCGCCGCTTCATCACACAGCCGCTCAAGCGCCGCTTCAGCACTTTGCATGCCGGTATAGTGGAGCACGACCATCGAGACGGGCAATTGCCGCTCGTTCCAGTTGGGAGAGGGCGTCTCGAAGTGGATCAGTTCGCTCAAGCCATTACCCCTCGGGCAGCACCGCGCCGAGCACCAGCGCGTCTTCGCTCAATACGAATTGCAGCCCCCCGCCCTGACGCGCCGCAATCTGGTAGAGCATGAAAGCCGGCGCATTCCGGCTAGTCAGCCCGCCCTCACCCAGATCGCCTTCCAGCACCTTGCCGATTTCCTGATCAAAGGCCACCCGCGGTCCGGCCGCGCGCACCACGATCTCGCTGGCACCGCTGCGGCTTTCGGCACCGATATCCAGCGTCCCGCCGCGGACCAGGGCTTCCATCCCGAGCAGGGCAAAGTTGAGCAGAACCTTGATCGCCGGCTTGGGCAGGCTCGCCACGCCGAGCGACCAGTTGACGGTGACCCGAGCGTTGTTGGCTGCCAGTGCATTGACCAGTTGCTTGGCCTCTTCCACCGCAACGCTCTCACCGAAACCGCCGGCCGCGCCGAAGGCCAGGCGAAAGAACTTGAGCTTGTCGGCACTGATCTTCGCGCTCTGCTCCAGCAATTCGAAGCACCGCTTGCGCATTTCCGGGTCTTTCTCGTCAGCGAGAAGTTCCAGCCCGTTGGTGAGCGCGCCGACCGGGCTCAACATATCATGGCACAGCCGCGAGGCGAGCAGGCTGGCAAGGTCGAGCGAATAGTCGGTCATGCGGTTCAAGTCTCCTTTTCCGCTCCATAACTTGCGACGAGTCTCAGGGGAAGCGGTTCAAAACCGCCCGGCGCATCGCGCCACCAGCCGATGGCGCCATCGGCGACAATTGCCCAGACCCGCCCGTCGCCGCAGGCCCCTGCCTGATCAGTTGCCGATGGGCTGGCCGGGCCGGCGGGGTGCGAGTGGTAATAGCCCAGCACTTGCGGACCACCTTCGCGGGCCGCGCGATGGGCCGCAATCAGCGCCACCGGATCGATTGCGAAGTGGCGCATTGGATCGGGATGAACGTTCCGGACTGGAACGGCCTGATCGATCACGCCGTCCCGCCCCAGCAGCAGCCCGCAGGCCTCCTGCGGGTGGGACGCTGCTGCTTCTGCCAGGAGTGTGGCTTTCGCGCCACTTGTCACCGCCGTTTCCATCGCCATCTGACTTAGCAATGAACGGGGAGGAAATCATCATTTCCGGCACGCTGCCGGGCGGTGAGCGGCTCGACAAGGCGTTGAGCCTGGCGAGCGGCCTGTCGCGCGAGCGCGTCAAGGCGCTGATGGGCGAAGGCCGGGT
>CAWUNP010000192.1:0-4130 GCA_963923805.1 uncultured Novosphingobium sp.
ATCTGGATGCTTGGTCCGGCGCTGCTCAAGTTCGGCACCGAAGAGCAGAAAGTCCATTACCTGAACCAGATCGCCCGCGGCGAGATCCGCTGGTGCCAGGGCTATTCGGAACCGGGTTCGGGTTCGGACCTCGTTTCGCTCCAGACCTATGGCGAGGACAAGGGCGACCACTGGGTGGTCAATGGCCAGAAGATCTGGACCTCCTATGCCAACAAGGCAGACTGGATCTTCTGCCTGGTCCGCACCGACAAGACCAACAAGTACCAGGGCATCTCGTTCCTGCTGTTCGACATGGAAAGCCCCGGCGTCAGCACCAAGCCGATCCTGCTGATCAGCGGCAACTCGCCGTTCTGCGAAACCTTCTTCGACAACGTGAAGGTGCCCAAGCACCAGATCGTGGGCGAGCTGAACCGCGGCTGGGACGTGGCCAAGTATCTGCTCGGCCATGAGCGCGAGATGATCTCGGGCGCGGGCGGCAATGACCGGCTCAACACGATCGGCGCCTTTGCCAAGCGCAATGGCCTGGAAGATCCGCTGCTGCGGGCCGAGCTGGCGATGTTCGATGTCGATGCCCTGGCCTTCACCGCGATGGGCGAAAAGTTCCTCGACGAGATCAAGGTTGGCAAGGCCCACCCGGCCCAGCCCAACATGATGAAATACGCCGGGACCGAGCTTAACAAGCGCCGTCACGAACTGTTGATGGCGGCTGGCGGCTCGGCCGCGCTCGAGTGGGACAGCGAAGCCTCGGGCGGCGGCTCGAAGGCGCGCACCTGGCTGCGGACCAAGGCCAATTCGATCGAGGGCGGGACCAGTGAGGTCATGCTCAACGTCATTTCCAAACGCATTCTCGACTTGCCGGGAGCCTGATTCATGGCGCTGTATCACACTGAAGACCAGGCCATGCTGGCCGACACCGCGCGCCAGTTCATGGGCGAGGAAGGCACCATCGCCAAGCAGCTGCGCCACTGGCGTGACAAGCAGTGCAAGGACGGGTTCGGCCATGCGCTGTGGAAGCAGTTCGCCGAACTGGGCTTTACCGGCATCCTGGTGGGCGAAGCCGATGGCGGCCTGGGCATGGGCCATGTCGAAGCCGGGATCGTGCTGGAAGAAATCGGCCGTAACCTGACGCCCTCGCCGTTTCTGACCAGCTCGGTCATGGCGGCAACGGCAATCGGCGCCGGTAACGACGAACTGCGCGGGCGCTATCTGCCCGGGCTGCTGTCGGGTGACAGCGTCTTTGCCGTCGCGGTCGATGAAGGTCCGAAGCACCGCCCTGAACGCATTGCCACCCGCGCCGAACGCGCTGGCAATGGCTTCAGGATCTCGGGCAGCAAGGCCTTCGTGGTTCACGGTGGCAGCGCCGACATGCTGGTGGTCGCCGCCCGCACCGCCGGTGCCAACGATGACCATGACGGGATTACCCTGTTTGCCGTGCCGAAGGATGCCTCGGGCCTCAGTCAGGATGCGGTCCGGTTGGTCGACAGCTCGATGGCGATCCATGTGAAGCTAGATGGCGTCCAGGTCGATGCCGATGCCGTGATCGGTGAAGTCGATGGCGGGCGCGAGCTGCTCAATCGCGTGCTCAATGCCGGCCGCGTCGGCGCGGCAGCGGAAAGCGTCGGCGTGGCAGGCGGCGCGTTTGACATGACCACCACCTACCTCAAGCAGCGCAAGCAGTTCGGCCAGCTGATTGGCGAATTCCAGGCGCTACAGCACCGCGCCTCGCACCTCTATTCAGAGCTGGAAATCGCCCGCGCCGCGGTGATCAAGGCGCAGCAACTGCTCGATGCCGGCAGCGAAAAGGCCGAGCTGATGGTTGCTGTTGCCAAGGCCAAGGCCGGCAAGGCGGCCAGCCTTGCGGTCAAGGAAGGGGTGCAGATGCACGGCGGGATCGGCATGACCGACGAGTACGACATCGGGCTCTACATGAAGCGCGACCGCGCCCTCGCCGAATTCATGGGCGACATGTATTACCATGCCGAGCGCGTTGCGCAGCTGAGCGGCTACTGAGGAGCAGGACTATGGACTTCAGCAAACTGTTCAGCCTTGAAGGCAAGGTCGCGCTGATCACCGGCGGCAGCCGCGGGATCGGCAAGATGATCCTGGAAGGTTATCTCGCCGCCGGTTGCGCAAGGGTCTACATCACTGCCCGCAAGCGCGAGCAGATTGCCGAGACGATCGCCGAATTCGAAGCCACGTATCCGGGCAAGGTCATCGGCCTGCCGGGCGACCTCAGCCAGATGGACGATCTCAAGCGCGTGGTGAGCGAGATCGCTGCGCGTGAGAGCAGGCTAGACATCCTGGTGAACAATGCCGGTGCGGCCTGGGGCGCGGAATTCGACCAGTTCCCCGAAGCCGGCTGGGACAAGGTGATGGACCTCAACGTCAAGAGCCTGTTCTTCCTGACCCAGCAGCTCCATGGCCTGCTTAAGGCCGCAGGGACCTTCCAGGCCCCGGCGAAGGTGATCAACATCGCCTCGATCGACGGCCTGCGCCCGAACCCCTGGGAAACCTATTCCTACCAGGCTTCGAAGGCCGCGGTGATCCACCTGACCAAGCGGCTTGCCGCGCGGCTGATCAAGGACAACATCGTCTGCACCGGCATCGCCCCGGGCGCTTTCCCGAGCGAAATGAACAAGGCCGCTGCCCGCAATCCTGAAGGTTCGGCCAAGGGCATCCCCTACAAGCGCGTGGGCGTGGCCGAAGACATGGCCGCGGGCGCGATCTATCTGGCCAGCCGGGCAGGCGATTACGTTGTCGGGACGACAATTCCGATCGATGGCGGCATCGTCAACGGCTGGGTTCCGGAAGACTATAACGATCCCTCGGGCCATTAGGCCCGCGGGATCAATCCTTCATCAGTTCGCGCACGAAGCCGATCAGCCCGGTCTGCCGGGCGCGCTTCATGCGCTCGGCGTGGAGGATTTCGAGGACCTTGTCATAGCAGGCCTCGATATCGTCGTTGACCACGACATAGTCATAGCCGTCCCAGTGGCTGATTTCGGCGCGGGCGCGCTCCATCCGCGCGGCAATGACTTCCGCGCTGTCAGTGCCGCGGCCGGTCAGGCGGCGGCGCAGTTCGGCGATGCTGGGCGGCAGCAGGAAGACGCGGACCACGTCGGTTTCCAGCTTCTGGTAGAGCTGCTGGGTGCCTTGCCAATCGATGTCGAACAGGAAATCCCGGCCTTCGCGCAGGCCGGCCTTCACCTGAGCTTTCGGCGTGCCATAGGAATGGCCAAAGACCGTGGCCCATTCGAGGAACAGCTCGTCTTCCACCATCTGATCGAAAGTGGGCTGATCAACGAAGATATAGTCCTTCCCGTCGACTTCGCCGGGGCGCATCGGCCGGGTGGTGACCGAGACGGACAGGTTGATTGCGCCATCGCGCGCCAGCAGCATCTTGCTGATCGTCGTCTTCCCCGCGCCCGATGGCGATGAGAGGATGAGCATCAGCCCACGCCGCTGAAGGGTATCACTGGTGGTCGTGGTGACTTGGTCCATGCGCTCCATTCGCGCATGGCGGACAGGCAATCAAGCCTTTGGAAGGGTGTTTTGCCCTGTAGCAGCGGCCTTGCCAGGCCTGCCTGTGGCTTTGCGGGCGCGGCGCCGGTCGTAAAGTTTCTTGGCCAGCAGGCCAGAGGTGACTACGATTGCCCCCGGCACGGAACGGGTGGCGATCCGCATCGCCATAGCCCCGGCGATCCCTGCAAAGAGATTGCGTTTCGCTTTTTCTTCCGAAGGCGTGTCGGGCAGGATCCGGTCGACCGCAGCGTTCAGCAGGCGGCCGCCATTCTGTCGGGCCAGCCGGGCCAGCAGCCGATCGGGTGCGGTCATTTCTTGCGCCCGAAATCAACCGAGACGACATTCGAGCCGGGCTCGGTTTCGGTGACAACGGGGGCATCAGCTTCGGCATCAGCTTCGGCATCGGCGGAGTTGGCGGGTTCGTCTTCCTGGCCCAGCGCCTGGAACTGGAGCCCGAAATCGACCGCCGGATCGACGAATGCAGTGATCGCGCTGAACGGGATGTCCAGCTTGGCCGGGATCTGGTTGAAGGTCAGCCCGACGGTGAAACCCTGATCATCCACGCCCACGCGCTTGTAGGGGATGCCCTTGGCCGAACCTTCAGGATT
>CAWUNP010000193.1:0-4051 GCA_963923805.1 uncultured Novosphingobium sp.
GCGCGGGTGCAGACATCGCCCAGGATCATCACCGTGGCGTGCTTCTTGGTCCAGCATTCCCCGATATTGGGGCAGGCGGCCTCTTCGCAGACGGTATTCAGGTTGAGATCGCGCATCAGCTGGCGCGTCTCGCCATAGCCGCGGCTGGTCGGAGCCTTGACCCGGATCCAGTCCGGCTTGCGTTGACGTTCGGGCTTGGGAGGGTTCGCCAGGTCGTTCATGCCCTGCCCTCTAGTCGCCTTGCCAGCCGTTGCCAATGGCGCTAGCGACCCTGGCTCATGGAACTATCAGCGTTTGCCCCGTTCGCCTCGCCGGTGATCCTGTTTTTCCTGCTGGGTCTGCTGGCTTCTGCACTCCGATCTGACCTTGCCATTCCAGAAGCCATTGCGAAGGGCATGTCGCTTTACCTGATGGCCGCGATCGGCCTGAAAGGCGGGGTGGCGGTGGCCAAATCGGGCGTCAACGCAGAAGTCGGCGCGGCTCTGCTGGCGGGCCTGACACTCAGCTTCTCGATCCCGATCCTGGCCTATGCCGTGCTGCGCAGCTTTGCCAGGCTGGACCAGACCAATGCCGGGGCCGTTGCGGCGCACTATGGCTCGGTCAGCGTGGTGACATTCGTAACAGCCAACGAGCTGCTGGGTGCGAGCGGCCTCATCGTGGCCGGTTTCATGGTTGCGGTACTGGCGGTGATGGAAACCCCGGCGATCCTCTCTGGCCTGATGCTGGCTCGGCGTGGTCAGGCGAACGGCGGCCAATCGCGCGGCGAATTGCTGCGCGAGGTGTTCCTCAATGCCTCTGTCGTGCTGTTGCTGGGCAGTTTTGCGATTGGCCTGATTGCCGGGCCCAAAGGCTATGCCGAAGTGCAGCCACTGTTCGAAAGCGGGTTCAAGGGCGTGCTCTGCCTGTTCCTGCTCGACATGGGGCTGATTGCCGCGCGGCGCCTGATTGATGCGCGGGCGCTGAACCTGCGCCTGGTCGTCCTCGCCATCGCCTTCCCGCTGTTCAACGGCACGCTGGGCGTGGTGGTCGGGAACCTGATCGGGCTTGATACGGCTACTGCAGCGGCACTGGGCGTGCTTTGCGCCAGCGCCAGCTATATTGCCGTACCTGCCGCCATGCGCCTGGCCCTGCCCCAGGCCGATCCCGGGATCTACCTGACCATGTCCTTGTCGATCACCTTCCCCTTCAACATCCTGATCGGGATCAGCCTGTTTGGCGAACTCTCGGTCTGGCTAAGCGCGTATTGAGGCCGTCATGATTGAAACCGTGATCCGCAAGCGGATTGAAATCCTGGCCGATACGCCCCTGGTCCGCCGCGTTACCGATGCCATCGACACGGCCGGGATCACCGGTTGGTCGGTGCTTCCGGTTACCTCGGGCAGCGGCCGCGATGGTCGCTGGCGCGAGGAACGGGTCATGGGCACCGACAAGTCGCTCGTGCTGTCGATCGCATCGGTCGAAAAGGCTGAAGTGCTGGTTGCGGCGCTGGCCCCGATGCTCACCAGTCATGGTCTGCTGCTGACCATGTGGGATGTCGAAGTCGTTCGCGGGGAACGGTTCTGATGCCCGAGTTCGCGACACTCCTCGATGGCTATCGCCGCTTTCGTACCGGCGCCTATCGCGATCAGAAGGAACGCTATGACCGGCTGGCCGAAGAGGGCCAGTCTCCCAAGCTGCTGGTGATTGCCTGCTCGGACAGCCGGGTCGATCCGGCGCAGGTATTTGATGTCGATCCGGGCGAGATTTTCGTGGTCCGCAATGTGGCGGCGCTTGTCCCCCCGTTCGAGACGGCGCCGGGCCTGCATGGCGTTTCGGCGGCGTTGGAATTCGCGGTGCAGAAGCTGCAGGTGAAGCAGATCGTGGTGATGGGCCACGGCATGTGCGGCGGCTGCAAGGCCGCACTCTCGCGCGAGATGGAAGGCGCCCCGCGCGGCGAAGGCGGCTTCGTGGCAGACTGGATCGGGCTGCTGGACGGGGCGCGGCACATGGTGGCCCTGCGCCACGGGACCGAAGGGCCCGAGGCCGAACGCGCGATGGAAATGGCCGGGGTAAAGGTCAGCCTGTCCAACCTGCGCACCTTCCCGCAGGTGCTGGCCAAGGAACGCGAAGGCAAGCTCAAGCTGCGCGGCGTGTTCTTCGCGATCAGCGACGGCGTGCTGCATATCCTCGATGATGAAACCGGCGAGTTCTTCGCCGCTCCCGACGCCTGAAACAAAAAGGGCGGCAGTGGCCTGCCGCCCCCTTGTCTGGCCACGAAAACCTGATCAGGCTGCCGGGATGGTCTTGCCCTTGGCCACCAGCGTCCACAGCTGGGCAATGCCCTTGCGCGGACCATCAACCTTGGCGAACGCGGCCTGGGCCTCATCCATCTTGCCCTGCTTCACCAGGGCAATCCCCAGGCGCAGGTTGATGCCAGCCAGGTCTGCACCCGGCTTGCCCAGGGCAATCTGGTAAAGCTCGGCCGCCTTGGCGTCCTGATCATAGCTGAGCAGCGTGTCAGCGCCGATCAGCACGGTCTTGGCGGTTGCAGCCGGGGCGCGGGCATCGCGCTCAAGCGCGGCGAGCGAGGCCTTGTCGGCCGCGAGGCGGCGGTTGGCTTCGGCCAGGGCATCACGAACGAACGGGTCGGTCGCCTGCAGTGCGGTGATCTTGATCCCCTGGTTGGCGATCTTGATCACCTCACCCGGATAGAGCACGCCAACCTTGCCAACGGCCGACTGCATATATTCGACATATTCACGCTGCACCGACTGCGTGCTGGTGTTCAGCGCGCCCGCCTTGTCGAGTGCGCGCGAGATATCGAGCGACTCGTTCGGGCCAAAGTTGCCGCGTTCACGCAGGATCTGGCCAGCGGCCACCCAGCCCAGCTGGGTCGGATAGAATTCGATCCGGCGGATCGCCCAGTCAGCGGCATCCGGGCTCTTGCTCTGGTAGGAAATCAGCACCGCGCGCTCCAGCACGTCGGCTGCCGGAACCTGGCCGGCAGCAGCGGTGCTGTCGACGATGTCTTTGATCGTTGCCAGGGCATCGGCCGGACGGCCGGCCGAGTTCTGTGCTTCAGCCAGCAGGCCCTTCACGTCGTTGCCATTGTAGCCAGCGGCAACGGCCGCCTTCAGCGACGCTTCGGCGGCGGCATAGTCCTTCATGTCAAAGGCGAAGCCGGCGGCGTAATAGTTGTACTTGCCGACTTCGGCAGCCGGCACATTGCCGCTTTCGATCATCGAGACGAGACCGCGACGCTGCATCGCCTTGTCAACCGCCAGACCACCATAGGTGAAGCCCAGCTGGCCGGCGAAGAACTTGTCAGCATCGTTGCCGGTCTTGGCATAGGTTTCGTCAACCTTGGCCTTTTCGGCGGTCAGCAAACCGGCCAGCGCAGCGACCGAGGCGTCATACTGGCCGCGGGCGGCTTCCTGGGCGGCGCGGCCACGAGCCGAGCGATAGGCACGCTCGGTTTCGGAAACCTTGGCCTTGGCAGCAATCACGTCCGGACGTTTGGCAGCTGCATCGAGCATGGTCTTGAGCTCGGTATAGGCCGGGATGAAGGCCTTGGTCGGCTGCAGAGCCTTGGCTGCGCCGCCCTTCTTTTCATCCTTCTTTTCGGCTTGGGCCGGGGTGGCAACCAGACCAGCTGCGGCAAAAGAGCTGAGCGCCAGGGCAAGCGCATAGGCCGGACGGGTCAGAAACTGGGTGCGGCGCATCTTATACTTCACTCCTCGATCGCCCCGAAGGAAACCGGGACGCTACTTCCATCGCGCCTGCTACTGACGCCAAAACGCCAGTTTGGCAACTGCCGGGGCGAACTATCGCCCAGCCACTGAACCCGCGTTGAATGCCATTCGTCGCGTTCGTTCAGCAAGTGTGCCGCGGATGTGGAAAAACCGCGTTGCTGGGGCGCTTGCAGTGGCCTTTGCTGCCGCCTTGGCCTAGTCCCACGCCACGCCATTCCCGCTAACAACCGGCCGATATTCCGCGTGAGCGATAACCACGACATTCCCGAATTCGAAGGCAACGACCCCACCGGACCGGAGCTGTCTCTTATACACATCTG
>CAWUNP010000194.1:0-4025 GCA_963923805.1 uncultured Novosphingobium sp.
TCGATATCGAGCGCACCGCGGCTGACGAAGTGCTTGAGCCGCTCTACCCGCTGCGCCGGGCAGATCAGCCCGCCCGTGCAGCGCACATCGACTTCGCCCTCTTCGGCTACGGCCTCGCTGCCACACTCCGGGCAATGATCGGGGAAGGCATAGGCCGCACGCGGTGCCTCGCGGGTCAGGTTCTCAACCACCTGCGGGATCACGTCACCGGCGCGCTGCAGCACCACCCGGTCCCCCACGCGCAGGCCCAGCCGGGTAATCTCATCGCGGTTGTGCAGCGTGACATTGGCCACCACCACGCCGCCCACCGTCACCGGCTTAAGGCGGCCCACCGGGGTCAGCTTGCCGGTGCGGCCGACCTGAATGTCGATCGCTTCGAGCGAGGTATCGGCCCGTTCGGCCGGGAACTTGTGCGCAATCCCCCAGCGCGGCGCCTTGGCGACAAAGCCCAGCCGCTCCTGCCAGTCGAGCCGGTCCACCTTGTAGACAACACCATCAATATCATACGGCAGATCAGCACGTTGATGCTCAATGCTGCGATAATGGCTGAGCATCTGCTGCACATCATCGCACCGCACCAGCAGCGGTGAAACCGGCACGCCCCAGCCCGCAATCGCCGCCATCACCTCGCTTTGGGTCTGCCCCGGCACGGCGCTCGCCGCACCCCAGCCGTGCGCCAAGAAGCGCAGCGGTCGGGCAGCCGTTACACTCGGGTCCTTCTGCCGCAGCGATCCTGCCGCCGCGTTGCGCGGATTGGCAAACACCTTGTCACCGCGCTCCTCCTGCGCGGCGTTGAGCGCAACGAAATCGGCCTTGGCCATATAGACCTCGCCGCGGATCTCGAACACGTCAGGCACCGCGCCCGTCAGCACCTGCGGAATATCGGCAATGGTCGCCACGTTGGGCGTCACATCCTCACCCACCTGCCCGTCGCCGCGGGTCGCAGCGCGCACCAGGCGACCCTGCTCGTAGCGCAAGGAACAGGACAGGCCGTCGATCTTGTCCTCGGCGGTCATCGCCACCGGCGCATCGTCCGGCAGCGCCAGAAACCGCCGCACCCGCGCCACGAAATCGGCCACGTCCTCATCCGCAAAGGCATTGTCGAGGCTCATCATCCGCACTTCGTGGGTAACCTTGGCCAGCGGCGACGCGGCCACCTCATGCCCCACCTGCCGCGATGGCGAATCCGGACGGATCAGGTGCGGATACCTGGCCTCAAGCTCGGCATTGCGGCGCACCAGCGCATCATAGTCCGCGTCGGAGATCTCCGGCGCGTCTTCGGCATGATAGCGCCTGTTGTGATAGGCAATCTGCTTGGCCAACCGCATCAGCTCATTGGCGGCGTCCGCTTCGGAAAGGTCTAGAAACTGGTTCATGGTGCTCACTCCCCCTCCTCTTCAGAGGAGGGGGTCGGGGGGTGGTGTTCGCTTCGGTTCAACCAGCGATCAGGCCGATGTTCAAGCGCCATCTCAAGTGCTGACAGGACCCCATCCAGATTTTGCATCACATCAAGGTTCGAGAACCGCAAAACTGCATAGCCAAAGTCACGTTTCATCCGCCGGTCACGCGCTGCATCGCGCTCGGCATCGTGGGTGTCACCATCGATTTCCACAATCAGACCCTTTATCGGGCAGAAGAAATCAACAATCCGGCTGCCGATTACCGCCTGCCGCCTGAACTTGTATCCTAGGAATCGGCTGTCGCGTAGCGCCATCCATAGCCTGCCTTCCGGCTCGGGCATGTTCCGCCGCATTTGCGCGGCACGGTTAAGCAGGATCTGTCTTGCTGGACCGCCACCACCCCCAACCCCCTCCTCTGAAGAGGAGGGGGCTTTGGGAGAAACGGAATTGCTCACGCCAGCGCCAGCACGGTCGCCACCATCTCGCGCGCGGGGCGGAAGCCGAGCGATTCATAGAGGCGGATCGCGCTGGCATTGCCGGAATAGGAATGGAGATAGGGTACATCGCCGCGCGCGACCTGATCGGCCATCACCCGGCGAATGAGCGCCCCGGCATGGCCGCGCCCGCGTTGGTCGGGCCAGGTGCAAACCCCGCTCACCTCGGCCAGTCCCGGCGCGGGCCGCATCCGCTCCCCGGCCATGGCCAGCAGGCGCCCGTCCTCACGGATGCCCCAAAACTGCCCATACTGGTGCGTCAGCGGCCCCCACGGTCCGGGTTCGGTTGCTAGCGCGAGGTCGGTCATTTCGGCCACGTCATCCGCGCCGAGCGCCACGAAGGGACCGTCCCCTTCCCGCAAGGCCACGGGCTCTTCCGCGACCATCTGCAACAGCGGCGCAACCCGGACCACCCGTGTTCCGGGCGGTGCCGGCCATTCCTCGCGCTCAACCAGCCAGAGCGTATCGTCAGCGCGGGAAAGCGTTGCTGCCAGCGCCAGTTGCGCTTCATCGGACTGGTCCCGCGCCGCGGCGAAGGGGCCATAGCGGGGATCAATCCGCAATGCTTCGCCAGTGCCTACAGCAAGATGGGCCTGCGGCCCGGTCAACATCGACCAGACCGGACGTTCGAGCACTTCGGCGCTCACGCCCCCTCCAGCAGCCGGTCTGCCTGGGCGCGCGCCTCAACAGTCACTTCGGCGCCGGACAGCATCCGGGCGATCTCTTCCTTCCGTCCGCCGCTATCCAGCAGCACGACCGAGGTGCGCGTGACCGTGCCCTCGCTCGATTTCGCGATCATGTAGTGCTGGCTGCCCCGCGCTGCGACCTGCGGGCTGTGGGTGACGGCCAGCAATTGCCCGCCGCTGGCCAGCCGGGCGAGCCGTTCGCCAATCGCGCTGGCCACTGCACCGCCAACGCCACGGTCAATCTCGTCAAAGATCACCGTGGCCGCCCCGCCCTGCTCTGCCAGCGCGACCTTGAGCGCGAGGATGAAGCGCGAGAGTTCGCCGCCTGATGCGATCTTGGCCAGCGGCGCAAAGTCTGCGCCGGGGTTGGTGCTGATCAGGAATTCGACTGCATCGATCCCCGCCGGCCCCCAGCGGTCTTCCGGCAGCGGCGTAACAGAAGTGCGGAACTTGGCGGCATCGAGCTTGAGCGGCGCCAGTTCGGCGGCCACGGCCAGATCGAGCTTGCCGGCCGCACTCTGGCGCGCTGCAGACAGCGCCCCGGCCTTGGCGCGATAGTCTTCACCCGCCTTCACCGCTGCGGCTTCCAGCGCGGCCATGTCCGCCTCGCCGCCTTCGATGGCATCAAGCGAAGCCCGCAGGCTGCGCATCTTGGCCGGCAATTCATCAACCGTGCACTGGTGCTTGCGGGCCGCGGCGCGCAGATCGAACAGGCGGGTTTCGATCCGGTCCAGCATGGCGGGATCGTGGTTGAGCGCTTCAGCGGCGCGGGCCAGCCGGTCCTCCGCCTCGCTCGCTTCGATCACCGCCCGGTCCAATGCGGCCAGCGCCTCGCCCAGCAGGGGGTGTTCGCCTGCGATCCGGTCGAGCCGCCGCGCCGCGCCGCGCAGCGCCGCCAGCGCGGAGTCCGATCCGGCCCAGAGGTGCTGAAGTTCGGCGAGGTCGCCCGAGAGGCGCTCGCCCTTCTGCATGTCGGCGCGGGCACCGGCCAGTTCCCCTTCCTCGCCCTCAACCGGCTCTAGCGCCGCCAGTTCGGCCAGGTGGGCCACGATCAGATCGCGATCGGCCGCGGCCTGATCCAGCGCGGCGCGGGCGGCATCAAGCGCATCGACGCAAAGGCGCCATTCGCGCCAGGCCTGCTCCACCGCCGCCGCGTCGCCGCCGCAATAGCGATCAAGCAGCGCCCGGTGCCCGCGCGGATTGACCAGCCCGCGGTCATCGTGCTGGCCGTGCAGCTCAACCAGCGCCGGGGCCAGTTCGCGCAGCAGCGCCACGCCGACCGGCTGGTCATTGATGAAGGCCTTCGATCCGCCATCCGCCTTGACCCGGCGCTTGAGGATCAGCGGTTCACCCGGTTCAACATCGACTTCCGCCTCGGCCAGCGCAGCGCGGACGGCATCAGGCAGACGGGTGAATTCAAAGCTGGCGGTAACGCTGGCCTGATC
>CAWUNP010000195.1:0-3949 GCA_963923805.1 uncultured Novosphingobium sp.
CAGGGTGCTCTTGCCATGGTCGATGTGGGCAATAATGCTGAAATTGCGGATTCTTGAGAGATCAGTCATCAAAGTCTTCTGGAAAATTGCCGGGCCACCCCCCGCTCCCCGCCGCCGTTAGCAGCAACCAGGCCCAGTGTCACCGGCCCGGAAGGCCGTGCCGAAACAATTAGCAGCCGCTCGGCGTGAGCAAGCCAGATCCTGTTGGCACAATTACTGGCGAAGCGCGCAATCAACCTAGCCGGTTGCGGCGCCTTGCCTTGCAAGCGGCAAGAGATCAGGCCCAGCAAGGGTTGGTTTGACAGCCAGACCCAGCGCCCCGGTTGATGCGAATTCGACCCCCATCCGATCGCTATTCGACCAGCGGGTCGTGGCCGTCAGGGTGATGCCCGCTCTCTTCAAACTCGTGGAGCAACTGTTCGGCGCGCAACTGGTCGCGGCGGCGTTGACGCTCGGCTGAAGCTGCCGCGCGATCGCTGCGGGATTGCCGGACCGCGGCATAGACGCCAATCGCCGTACCACCGGCCAGAACCGCAATCGTGTTGGCGCTCCCCGCGACAACTGCCACGCCATGCCAGGTCGATACGGTCGCGGCGATGATACTGGCAATGCGCTGATTGAGGATCACCGCAGCCAGGGTCGTGATGATAACCGGCGCACCGATTGCCTCATGCCAATCGGTGACAGGGATGCTTTCGGTCCAACGACCAATGGCAAGGCCAAACAGTAGCATTGGCAGGGTGACATGAAGCCCGTGGAGCAATTGCCGCCGCACTTCGTCATGGCCGCGCGTGGCCTCGCGCCGGTTAACCCGCCGGATCAAGCCGACCAGCCACATCGCCGCCACGACCAGAGCCACGCTTATGCGGTCAGGAACAGTATCGGTGGCCGCAACGTCCACCAAGGCCAGCACAGCCATGGCCGGGGCTATCAGACGCCAATTGTTGTCAACCAGCACCCGATCCAGCGCGCCTGAGCCCGGACGCGCGATCGCCTGCGCCGGCAGCGCAGGCCGTTGCCCCTGACTGGCGTGCTTTGCGACCATCACCCCATCGCAATGGCAAATCGGCTTTGCGAAAGGGTTAAACCTATGGATCGTAGAGCTATTGAGAAACGGATGGTGCCGTTCTGCCTGGTAGCGACGGCGGGTTGCAATGTCGCAGCAAGCAAGGCATCCTCGCTGCACAAACACGGACGGAGCAGCAGGAAACGGGTCAGTCAGGGAAGCCCGGCAGCGCGCAGGCGCTCTTGACTTTGCAATGGCCAGACCTTGATCGGCGCCCGTACCAGCGGGGAGGCAGGCCGATCCATGCGCCATATCGCCATCATCGGCTCTGGTCCGGCCGGGTATTACACGGCTGAAGCAGCCCAAAAGCAGTGGGGCGAAGATGTCCGGGTGGATATCTTCGATATGCTGCCAGTCCCCTATGGCCTGATCCGCACCGGCGTTGCGCCGGACCACCAGTCGATCAAGGGCGTATCCCGCCGCTACGAGGGGACTGCCCTATCGGACAACGTCCGCTTCGTCGGCAATGTCACGATTGGCGAAGATGTGACGATTGCCGAATTGCAAGACCTCTACGATGCCGTCGTGCTGGCTACGGGTGCGCCGAACGACAAGCCCGCGGGTATAGCCGGCGAAGGGCTCGACAATGTGTTCGGCAGCGCCGCCTTCGTCGGCTGGTACAATGGCCATCCGCAATTCGCGAAGCTCGATCCTGACCTCTCCGGCAGCACGGCCATTGTCATCGGCAACGGGAATGTTGCGCTCGATGTGGCGCGGATCATGGCCAAGACGGCAGGTGAGTTTTCCGGCAGCGATATCGTGGCCCATGCGCTGCACGCCCTGCAGAAATCGCAGCTGTCGCGCATCATTATTCTTGGCCGACGCGGCCCGCACCAGATCGCGATGACCCCCAAGGAACTGGGCGAACTAGCCCACCTAGAGCGCGCCTGTCCGCGGGTCGATCCGGCGGACCTGCCACCGGAAGACGACGACCTGTTCCTCGAACCCGGCCAGCGCAAATCGGTTGGCCACCTGCGCAGCTTTGCCGCGATCCCCGAAGAATTCCGGGCCGACAAGCGGGTCGAGATCGATTTCGATTTCTTTGCCAGCCCCCGCGCGATCCTCGGCGATGGCAAGGTTGCCGGAATCGAGGTGGAACGCACCCGGCTTGATGCCATTGGCCGCGCCAGCGGCACCGGGGAGACCTATACGATCCCCTGCAGCCTGGTGGTCACCTGCATCGGCTACAAGACCAGCCCGATCCCCGGCGTGCCGTTTGAGGAGAGCGCCGGACGCTTTGCCAACGCCGAAGGCCGCATCTTGCCCGGGCTCTACTGTGTCGGCTGGGCGCGGCGCGGACCATCCGGGACAATCGGCACCAACCGCCCCGATGGCTTCGCCGTGGTCGAACTGATCGCCGAGGATATCGGTGACGGCGCTGGCAAGGCCGGACGCCCCGGCTTTGATGCCCTGGCACAGGAACGCGGGCTTGATGTCGTGACGTTCCGGGACTGGAAAAAGATCGAAGCCGCCGAAGAACAGCGCGCCCGCGATGGCGCACCGCGCGAAAAATTCGTGGACGTGGCCGACATGATCCGGGCGCTGGGGGAATAGGCGCCGACCTTGTGCTGGGGGCTTCGACAGGCTCAGCCTGAGCGCGCCTTGTGCCAGATCCTTTGACCGCTCGTGCTGAGCCTGTCGAAGCACCCGGCCCAGACCGGCAATCCTTGCTTGCCCCCACCCCAAAGCCATGATTTAATCGACCGGTTAAAGGCGCGGCCCCAGAGAGTCGCAGCCAGCGGAGAGTTGCGATGCCCACTTACGATCTGATCATTCGCGGCGGCACAATTGTCGACGGAACCGGCGCAGCGCGCTTCACCGGCGATGTCGCCATCAAGGACGGGCTGATTGCCGCAGTTGGTTCGGTTCAAGGCGACGCCAAGGATGAGATCGACGCAACGGGCAAGATCGTTACGCCGGGCTTCGTGGACGTCCACACCCACTATGATGGTCAGGCCACCTGGGACCAGGAAATGGCCCCGTCTTCCTGGCATGGCGTGACCACGGCCGTCATGGGCAACTGCGGCGTGGGTTTTGCCCCTGCTGCTCCGGATCGCCACAACTGGCTGATCGGGCTGATGGAGGGCGTCGAAGACATTCCTGGCACCGCCTTGGCCGAAGGGATGAAGTGGGACTGGGAAACCTTTCCCGAATACCTTGACGCGCTGGAGCGGCTACCGCGTTCGATCGACGTTGGCACCCATGTGCCGCACGGCGCCGTGCGCGCCTATGTGCTGGGCGATCGGGAACAGCCGGGCGCCATCCCGACCGCCGAGGACATCCAGAAGATGGCCGAAATCGTTGAGGATGGGGTTCGCGCCGGCGCGCTGGGCTTTTCGACCAGCCGCACCGTGCTGCACCGCTCGATCGACGGTGAGGTCGTGCCCGGCACCACCGCCACCAAGGAAGAGCTGATCGAGATCGGCCGCGCCATGGGCCGGGTGGGCCACGGCGTGTTCGAAATGGCCAGCGACATGCGCCGCGAATGGGATGAATTCGGCTGGATGGGCGCGCTCAGCCGTGAAACCGGCCTGCCCTGCACCTATGCAGCGCTCCAGTCGATCGCCAAGGAAATGCCGCTCGACGAGCAGATCGCCAGCATGCGGGCCGAGAATGACAATGGCGCAAACATCGTCGCCCAGATCGCACTGCGCGGCAACGGGATCATCATGGCCTGGCAGGGCACGGTTCACCCGTTCCGCCTGAAGCCAAGCTACCAGGCCATCGCCGAACTGCCGTGGGAAGAACAGAATGCCAAGCTGCTCGATCCAGCGTTCAAGGCCAAGCTGCTGGCCGAAGCGAATGACTTCTCCGAGGTCAACCAGGACATCATCGGCCTGCGGTTCGTAATTGAAGTCCGGATCCATTTCGAACTGCATGGCC
>CAWUNP010000196.1:0-3946 GCA_963923805.1 uncultured Novosphingobium sp.
ACACAAGGAGTATCGTCGGCAGCGTCAGATGTGTATAAGAGACAGGTCTTGTAGCGGTCAATCCGGGTATAGGCGTTCTGGAAATCGACGTTCACGATAGCCAGCTTCTCACCAAAGCCGAACTTCGATCGCGCCGGGTTGGCCATCACTTCTTCAAAGATCTGGCGGGCAGTGCGGTCATCCTGCACCATGCGGGTTCCGATCATGGTCATGCATTGGCTCCTTGGCGCGCCGGGGTGAAGGTGGGGTAGCGGCCCAGCAGCAGGAACAGCCCCGATGCGATCGGCAGGACAATGGCGGCGATGGTCAGCGCAGGGCCAAAGCCGCCGAACCGGTCTCGCACCAGGCCAAACACCAGCGGTGCAAATCCTGAACCAACCGCAAAGCAGACGTAGATGATCGCATAGAGCCCGGCATAGGCGCGCAGGCCGAAGTAGCGTGCGGTCAGATAGGCCAGGACGTCATATTCGATTCCCAGGGCAAAGCCGATCAGAACGATGGCAAAAGCCGCCTGTTCAACGCTGCAACCGGCCTGCGCCAGCATCCAGCAGGCGATGGCCGGCAGCCCCAGGATCGCAAATGCCACGGCCGGCGCCCAGAACCGGTCGAGCAACAAGCCGCCCAGGATCCGGCCAAAGATCGCGGAAAGCCCGATCAGCGGGGTCAGCTTGAGCATCGTTTCGGGGGTGAAGCCGTGATCGCGCAGGATCCCTTCAAGGTTAGGCACCGGCCCGCCCAGGCAAAAGGCGATAAACACGATTGCCACGCAGATCAGCCAGAACCGCCAGCTGCGCAGGGCCTCGCCGCGCGACAGCCCGGTCAGGGCATCGGGCAGATGCTGTGGCTGGTCCACCGTGTCCGGATCACGGAACAGCGCAAATGCCACCGGCAGGGCGATGAGCAGCGGGAGCAACCCCAGACCAACATAGCCGCCGCGCCAGCCCCAGTTCGCGATCACCCAGGCCAGATACGGCTTGCAGAGGATCCCGAACAATCCGGTGCCGCTAAGCGCAAGGCCCAGGGCAATCCCGCGCTTGCGATCGAACCAGCGATTGACGGTGCGGGTAAAGGTAATCGGCAGCGTGCCTGCGCCGAGGAACGCGATCAGCCCCCAGGTGACGTAGAATTGCGTCAGCGAATTGCCGAGCGTGGCCATCGACAGATAGGCCAGGCCAAACAGCGTGATCGAGGTCAGCACGACCGGCCTTGTGCCATAGCGTTCGGTCAATAGCCCGGCGCCCGGACCGGCGATGACGACCACCATGGTCGTGATCGACAGGCTGGCCATGATCTGCGCAGTGCTCCAGCCAAGGGCCGCTTGCAGGTGCGGGGCGAAGACGCCGGCGGTGTAGAACGGCAGGGGGGACAGGCCCAGACCGATCCCGATCAAAGAGGCGAGGACGACTGGCCACCCGCGTTTGAATTCGCCTTCGCTTGTTGTGTCGCGCATTGCAGTCTTCACCCACCATGGTTGGATCTGCAGCAAGCGACGACTGGGCACCCCTGCTCAATCGTAGCGGGGGTGGCATCCGCACAGCGGATAAAATGGCCGGATTGGCGGTTAGCCCGTTCCGGCCCGGTCAGGCCGCATCGGGCAAGCGGTAGCGGCTGAAAACAAGCAAGGCGATCACCTGCAAGGCGGCCGGAATGGCGCTGTAGAGCAGCACGATCCCGGTAACCGCGTGGGCAGATTGGGCCACTTCGCCGCCGGTTGATGAAACAAAGCCGAATAGGCTCATCACGGCGCCGGCCACCACGGGGCCGATGGCAAAGGCCAGCTTTTCCATCGCGGAGAACAGCCCGGCGAACACGCCCTCGTTGGCTACGCCCATGGCGCGGCGCTGGTAATCAACCGTGTCGGTCATCATCGAGAGCGCCAGCATGATAAAGGCGCTGTTGCCAAACCCGATGATCGCCGCCCGCAGCAGGACAAGGATGTGTGCGCTTGCAAGCGCTTCTCCGCCCGGCAAGGTGACAATGCTGTCAGTGCCCGGTTCAATCCACAGCCAGGTAATGGTTACTGCAATCCAGGTGATCGAGGCGATGACATAACTGCGTTCCTTGCCGAGCCGCCGGGCCGCGGCCAGCCAGAAGGGCTGGGCCAGGATCGATGCGGCCGACATCACCAGAATGAACAGCGGGATCAGCCAGATCGCCTTGATCGCATAAAGAAAGACAAAGCCGACCGCCGTATAGCTTGATGCCTGGCCAACATTGGAAATGAAGCTGGTGGCAAGCAGGAACAGGAATGGCTTGTTGCGCCCTACCAGCGCAAGCTGTTCACGCAGTGATCCGGGGACGGTGGCCATGGCGATCAGCGGAACCTGCCGCAGCCCGGTAGCGGTGATCAGCATCGTCACCAGGCAGACTGCACCCAGGACATAGCTCATCATGCGCCAGCCATGCGCGCCGCCACCATAATGTTCGATCAAGGGCTGCGCCACGCCGACGCCCAGCAGCACGCCCAGCGTGGCGAAAACCATCCGCAGGACCATGATCCGGGTGCGCTGGTACGGGTCTTCAGACAGCTCTGCGGCGATGGCCAGGTAGGGCACCGAATAGACGCTGAAGGCGGTGGACGCCGCCAGGAACAGCAGGCTCGTCACCGCCGCCGCGATCCACGGGCTGGCATATTCCGTTCCGGCGAAAAGGCCGACAAAGCCCGCCGCAGTACCCACCGCGCCGCCGATCAGGAACGGCGTGCGCCCGAATTGGGCCTTGAGCCGGTCCGACCATGCGCCCACCAGCGGGTCACACACGATCAGCCACAGCTTTGGGCCCAGTACGACCAGACCGGCCAGCCAGGCCGGGACACCCAGCATGGTGGTAAGGAACAGCGGCAAAAGAACTGCAGGGGTATCGCGAAACACCTGCGCGCCAAGCTGGCCAATGCCATAGCGCAACACAACCCCGTTCGGGATTGGCTGAATCGGCGGGTGACCGGTGGATGACATGTTCTCTCCTGCTGCACGACCGGGGCTGCCGGTTAGCCTGGCCGGGCAGCTTTCGCACGCCGGGCAATTTCACATCAACCCATCGGCTTATCTCCGCAGGTCGGATAGGTTGGCCCCGGCGGGTCAGGCCGCAAGGGCAGGTGTGAAGCGAAGGGTGCGATAGCGTCTTCAAACTTGGCGAATTGCGGCATAGGAAGCTGGCATGGACCGAAATCTTGCCGGACGGCGCGTAAATCCGATTGGCCTTGGCTGTATGTCGCTTTCCTGGGCCTATGGCGTACCCCCGGCAGAGGACTATGCCCTGTCCTTGCTGAACCGGGCGCTTGACCTGGGATACAACCACCTCGACACGGCCAACATCTATGGTCTTGGCCATAACGAAACCCTGCTGGGCAAGGCGCTGAAAGGGCGGCGCAGCGAATTCTTCCTGGCAACCAAGATGGGCATCGTTGTCGAAGGCCCTGATCGCGGCATCGATTGCTCGCCCGCCAGCATCCGTCGCAATATCGACGCGTCGTTGCAGCGCCTGCAGACCGATCACGTCGATCTTTACTACATGCACCGGTTCGATCCCAAGGTGCCGATTGCGGACATGATGGGCGCGATGGCTGAACTGGTGGCGGCCGGCAAGATTGGCGCGGTCGGCGTTTCGGAATGGTCTGCTGCCCAGATCCGCGAAGCCCATGCAGTCCACCCGATTGCAGCCGTGCAGACTGAATATTCACTCTGGACCCGCAATCCCGAAATTGCCGTGCTGGATGTTTGCGGCGAATTGGGGATCACCTTTGTGGCCTTCTCACCAGTGGGACGGGGCGTGCTGGCCAACGCGGTGCGCGATGTTGGGGCATTGGTGGAACGCGACCTGCGCCGCACCATGCCGCGGTTCGATCCGGTCAACTGGCCGGTCAATCTGCGGCTGGTCGATCAGTTCAACAGCCTGGCTGTCCGCCACGGCTTGACCCCGGCGCAGCTCAGTCTGGCCTGGGTGCTGT
>CAWUNP010000197.1:0-3931 GCA_963923805.1 uncultured Novosphingobium sp.
CATCAGGGCGGCCGATACCGTATCCGATTCGCGCGGCGAGGCAGCCAAGACAGTCGACAAGGTCAGCATGGCGCTGCCCGAAGCGGCCGGCCTGGCCAGGGTCGAAGCGCGGCAGCTGGGGCTGGATCCGGACGCTATGATGGCGCGGCTGAATGACCGCTCTGCGCAGGGCGGCCCGCTGATCGCGCTGTTCGGTCCGCGGCAGCAGGCGCTCGATCCGCGGTTCGAACGGCTGGGCATCAGCCTGGCACGGATGGATGCGCTGGAGCGCGGTCTGGCCGGAATCCCGCAGCATACCCCCGCGAATCTTGACTATATCTCATCCGGCTTTGGCTATCGGTCCGATCCCTTCACCGGCAGCGGCGCCTTTCACGCCGGGCTCGATTTCAAGGGTCCGATCGGCGCGCCGATCTTCGCTGCGGCGGCCGGCCGGGTCAGTTTCGTGGGGGTGGAACAGGGCTATGGCAACGTGGTTGAAATTGAGCATGGCAATGGGCTGATGACTCGCTATGCTCATATGTCGGGTTTCCGGACGCAGGTGGGTCAACCAGTTCTGGCAGGGCAGGTAATTGGATTGATCGGCAGCACCGGGCGTTCGACAGGTCCGCACCTCCATTTTGAGGTCAGGATCAATGATCGGGCGGTAAACCCACGGCCATTCCTTGAGGCATCGTCTCATGTTCAACAAGAAAGCAGCGGCAGCGATGCCGCGTCCAACAGGCGGTAACATCATGCGCGGATCGACCTTTTCGGTCCTTGGGGCCGATACGGCGATCAAGGGCAATATCCTGGCTTCGGCTGACCTTCACCTTGATGGCAGGGTTGAAGGCGATGTCTCCTGCAGCGCGCTCGTTCAGGGCGAAACCGGCGAGATTGTCGGCGCGGTCCAGGCTGAAACCGCCCGGCTGGCCGGCACCGTCCGCGGCTCCATCTCGGCGCGCGAACTGGTGATCCTCAAATCAGCGCGGATCCATGGCGATGTGCACTATGATGCCCTGACCATCGAACAGGGCGCGCAGGTCGATGGCCGCTTCGCTCCGCGAATGGTCGGCCAGCCGGAAGAGGCCCCGGCCGATAGCGTGGAAAAGCTGCTGACCCTGGCCAGTTAAGCGCGCCGGGCCGTTACAGGCCCAGCTCCGCCCGCAGTGCCTTGCGGTCCAGCTTGCCGATCATCGTTTTCGGCAGGCTTTCGCGCACCACCACGGCATCGACCCGTTCATGCTTGCCCAACTGGTCGTTGAGCCAATTGGCCAGGGCCGGGCCGGTTTCGTTGGCGCCGTCCTGCAAGGTGACATAGGCGCGCGGCGCTTCGCCGCGATAGGGATCGGGCACCCCGATCACCAGCGCCTCTTTCACCGCCGGATGGCGCAGCAGCACCGCCTCGACCTGGCTGGGAAAGACCTTGAACCCGCCGACGGCGATCATGTCCTTGATCCGGTCGACAATCCGCAGATAGCCCCCCGCTTCCAACACGGCGACATCGCCGGTGCGGAGCCAGCGTCCGTCGGGCCGTTCGGCAAAGGCTGAAGCGGCCGCCTCGGGCCGGCGCCAGTATCCGCGCATCACCTGCGGCCCCTGGATCGCCAATTCGCCCGGTTCACCGGCTGGCGCATCCCGCGCGGGGTCTTCCTTGTCGAGCAGGCAGATGCGGGTGCCGGGGATCGGCTGACCGATCGTGCCGGGCCGTTCTTCGCCCTCATAGGGGTTGGCGGTGGCCACCCCGGCCGTCTCGGTCAGGCCGTAACCCTCGATCAGCCGCGCCCCGGTCGCGGCTTCGAAGCGTTGCTTGAGCGGCAGCGGCAATGGCGCACCGCCCGAAATGCAGATTCGCAGCGAGGTGAAATCGGTCTTGCTGCAATCGGGATGATCAAGCAGCGCCCGATACATTGTGGGCACCCCCGGCATGGCGGTGGCCTTGACCCGCGCGAGGGTCTTGAGCGTCTGCCCGGCATCGAAGCGCGGCAGCATCGCAATGCAGCCGCCGTGGGCCATGGTGCGGTTGAGCACGCAGATATTGGCGAAGACATGAAACAGCGGCAGCACCCCGACGATCATGTCGCGGGCCTGCTGCTGCGGGTCGATCGCCTCAACCTGACGGGTGTTCGCGGTGACGTTCTGATGGGTCAGCATCGCGCCTTTCGGCGTGCCGGTGGTGCCGCCGGTATATTGCAGCAGGGCCAGGTCTTCCTCTGGATCAAGGCTGACCGGGCGGGGCGGTTCGGCGGCCAGGACATCGTCCCAGCGGAGCGCGTCGCCCGGCACGGGGCTGAGCGACTTGCGCGCGAACAGCCGCATGGCCAAGCCCTTCACCCAGGGCAGCTGGTCTGCCAGCGAGCCGACCACCAGCCATTCGAGCGCCGATTGCTGCCGGACCGCCAGGGCCGTTGGCAAAAGCGCCGAGGAATCGACCGTCACCAGCAGCCGCGCACCCGAATCCGCCACCTGCGCGGCCAGTTCCGCGGCAGTGTAGAGCGGCGAGAAATTGACCACGACCGCCCCGGCCAGCATCGCCCCGTAATAGGCCGCCACATAGATCGGCACATTGGGCAGGAACAGGCCGGCCCGATCACCCTTGGCAATGCCCAATCGCTGCAGGCCCGCCGCGAAGGCCGCGGCCTCGCTGTGGAGCTGGGCATAGCTGAAGCGCCGCCCCATGAAATCGACCAGCGGCCAATCGCCAAAGCGCCGGGCGCTGTCCGCAAACAGTTGCGGCACGGTCATCGGTGGAAATGGTGTATCCCACGGGGTCGGATGCGCATAATGCGCTTGCCACGGCTGGGACGAAGGGGTGACGACCGGGCTGACACTCATGCCAGCCTAAGTGGTGCCGCGCCGGACCCCGCGCAAGCGCGGGGCCGAAATAGTTTCGCGATCAGGCCTCGTCGGCGGCTTCGGCAGCGCGCTTGGCTTCGAGCCAGGCCGCCGCTTCGGCTTCCTGCGCGGCCTCGTTGGCGGCCTTGGCCTGGGCTTCACGCTCGGCCCGCAGTTCCTCGATCAGGGCTTCGCGGTCATCGCCCAGACGGGCATCGTCACCGGCTTCATCGGCCAGGCCGGCCTTCTTGGCAGCCTTGGCGACGATCGCATCGAGTTCGCGCTGGCTGCACAGGCCCAGGGTCACCGGGTCCTTCGGCTGGATATTGGCGATGTTCCAGTGGCTGCGATCACGGATCGCGGCGATGGTGTTGCGGGTCGTGCCGATCAGCTTGCCGATCTGCGCATCCGAGATTTCCGGGTGCGCCCGCAGGATCCAGGCGATGCCATCGGGCTTGTCCTGGCGCTTCGACACCGGGGTGTAGCGCGGGCCCTTGGTGCGGCTGACCGTGACCGGCGCCTTTTGCATCTTCAGGGCATAGTTGGGATCGTCCTGGCCCTTTTCGATTTCGGCCATGGTCAGTTCACCGGCGCGCACCGGATCGCGACCGGTGTACTTCGAACTGGTCAGGTCATCGGCCATGGCCTGGACTTCAAGAATGTGCAGCCCGCAGAATTCGGCGATCTGTTCGAACGACAGCGCAGTGTTGTCGACCAGCCACGAAGCAGTGGCGTGCGGCATCAACGGGGTGGGCTGGGTCACGGGAATTCTCCGCCAGAAATCGGGTTCAAAATAATAGGGCCGCCCCTTACCGGAGCGGCCGTTCGGCGGCCCATCTAGGTGATAATGGCGGATTCGGCAAGGATTGAGTCAATCCGGCTCAGATCTGCAGCACGATCTTGCCGATGTGCGCCCCTGCTTCCATCCGGGCATGGGCCGCGGCCGCTTCGGCCAGCGGAAAGGCCTGGTCCATGATCGGCCGCAACTGCCCCGCAGTGAACAGCGGCCAGGCGTTGGTGGCGATTTCCTGCGCGAGCAGCGCCTTGAAGGCATTCGAGCGCGGCCGCAGGGTCTGTCTCTTATACACATCTCCGAGCCCACGAGACCTCTCTACATCTC
>CAWUNP010000198.1:0-3916 GCA_963923805.1 uncultured Novosphingobium sp.
TGCGCAGGTACTTGCCCTTGGCGCCGGCCGGCTTGGCCTTGACCACGGCATCGACGAAAGCTTCGAAGTTGGCCTTCAGCGCATCATCGCTGAAGCTCATCTTGCCGATGCCGCCGTGGATGATGCCGGCCTTTTCGACGCGGAATTCGATCTGGCCGCCCTTGGCAGCCTTGACCGCTTCAGCAACGTTCGGGGTGACGGTGCCCAGCTTCGGGTTCGGCATCAGGCCCTTCGGACCCAGCACCTTGCCGAGGCGGCCAACCAGACCCATCATGTCCGGCGTGGCGATCACGCGGCCATAGTCGAGGTTGCCGTTCTGCATGTCTTCCAGCAGGTCTTCGGCGCCAACCTTGTCAGCACCGGCTGCCAGAGCGGCTTCGGCCTTGTCACCGCGGGCGAAGACCGCAACCTTGACGTCCTTGCCGGTGCCCGAGGGCAGCGTCACCATGCCGCGGACCATCTGGTCAGCGTGGCGCGGATCGACGCCGAGGTTGAGCGAAACTTCGAGGGTTTCGTCGAACTTGGTGGTCTTGAGCTCGCGCAGCAGCTTCAGCGCATCGTCAAAGCCGTGAACGGCCTGGTTGTCGCCCAGCTTTTCGGCCAGCATCTTCTGCTTCTTGGTCTGTGCCATGTGATTAGCCCTCCACGACCTGCAGGCCCATCGCGCGAGCGGAGCCTTCGATGATCTTCGTTGCCGCTTCGATGTCGTTGGCGTTGAGATCGGCCATCTTGACCTGGGCAATCTCGGCCAGCTGCGAGCGCTTGATCGTTCCGGCCGAAACCTTGCCCGGCTCCTTCGAGCCCGACTTCAGGTTGATCGCCTTCTTGATCAGGAAGGTGGCAGGCGGGGTCTTGGTAACGAAGGTGAAGCTGCGATCCGCATAGACCGTGATGATGGTCGGGATCGGCATAGCCTTTTCCAGATCCTGCGTGGCGGCGTTGAACGCCTTGCAGAATTCCATGATGTTCACGCCGCGCTGACCCAGCGCAGGGCCGATCGGCGGCGAGGGCGTGGCAGAGCCTGCGGGCACCTGCAGCTTGATGTAACCTTCAATCTTCTTGGCCACGACGGGCCTCCTTTCTTCCTGTTAGCCCATCGACCGCTCATCCTGAGCAAGTCGAAGGAGCCGCAGAGTAAGCGGTCAAACGAAGGGCCAGGCCCTTCTCCCGCACGGAATCACCCGGAAAGCCCCGGGCGAAGGCGCGCGCCTAGGCGAAAGAGGGCTGCAATGCAACCTTTCCCGCGCCTTGGGCGAACGATTACTTGACCAGTTCGACGTGCTCGAAGTCGAGCTCGACCGGGGTAGCCCGGCCGAAGATCGAGACCGAGACCTTGACGCGGTTCTTGTCGAAATCGAGCTCTTCCACCACGCCGGTGAACGAGTTGAACGGGCCGTCGAGCACCTTGACCGAATCGCCGATCTCGTAATCGACGCTGATGTGCTTCTTCGGTTCGGCCGCGGCGGCATCGCGCGCGCCGAAATAGCGGGCGGCTTCGCGGTCCGAAATCGGCTGCGGCTTGTTGTTGTTGCCGAGGAAACCGGTCACCTTCGCGGTGTTCTTGACGAGGTGATAGACATCGTCGTTCATCGCCAGCTTGGCGAGGACGTAGCCCGGCATGGTCTTGCGTTCGACCTGGACCTTCTTGCCGCGCTTCACTTCGGTAACGGTTTCCGACGGCACTTCGACCGCTTCGACCAGCGCCGACAGGCCCAGGCGCTCAGCCTCGGACAGGATCGATTCGCGGACCTTGTTCTCGAAACCCGAGTAGGCGTGGATGATATACCAGCGAGCCATGATGAAATTCCGTGTCTGGATGAATGCGACAGATCAGGCGAGCGAGAGCAGCCAGCTCACGATGGCGCCGAAAACCGTGTCCACGCTGAGGAAGAACAGGGCCAGAAGCAGCATCATGATCCCCACGAAAATCGCGGTAGTGGTGGTTTCCTGGCGGGTCGGCCACACGACCTTGCGTGCTTCCGCCTGCACCTGACGCATGAATTCGCCTGGATTGATCTTGGCCATGGCTTCCTAGCCCGTCGCTTGAGTTTCGTTCCTGTCTTTCGCCAAGGGCTCATCGCCGCCCCGGTCGCGGTGACCGGGAGGGGCGATGTGTACTCCTATGTCGGAAGACACCGCCGCACTTAGCTATCACCCGGAACTTTTGCAAGCCGCGCCACAAAGGTCCCCGGCGCCCGGTAAACGATTACTGCCCCGCGCGGCAGGCTGTCCGGCTCACGCGGGCCGACATACCACAGCCAGTCCATGCCCTTGGCCGGCTCCCAGTTGGCGAGGTCAATCGGCTGGCCGGGGCGCCACAGCATGCGCTGGCTGGGGTCGCGGAAGTTCGGCCCGCCCTCTTTCGGCCGGATCATGTGGATCCCCGGTACGGCAAAATGGGCGTTGATCAGCACGTTCTTGCGCAGCACGGCATAGCCGCCGATGTGCTCCTGCGCGTTATAGCCCCAAACCCCGCTGCTGGTGACAACCAGGTTGGCCACCCGCGCGCCCTGCGGCAGGTGATCGACCGCCGCCAGCAGCCGCTCGGTCTCGGCCGAGCCGCGCCGCCAGGTGTCGGTCGTCACACCCAGCCGCACGAGGAACAGCGCCGGCGCAAGCCACAGCAGCCAGCGCGGGGCTTGCCAGCTCAGCGCAAGGCAAGCGACCAGCAGGCCGGAATAGATCATCCGCGCATCGGCCAGATCGCCGCCGAAGATGTGGCGCGGCATGGCGATCGAGCCAAGTAGCAGGATCAGCGCCGCCCAGCCAAGCCGGCCGTCGATCCTGCGCAGCAGCACCGCCCCGATCAGCACCGCCCCGATCAGCTTGAGACTGTAGCGGTCCAGCCAGACCAGCCCGTCGCGCATGGCCTGGATCCAGATCGCCTGCTTGAAGATCCAGACGTTTGGGCCATAGCTGGGCAGGCTGCCGGGACGATCCCCGCCCAGCAGCAGCAGGAACGGCAGGAACAGCGGCCAGGGCGCAAGGAAGGCGGAAAGGCCCTTGTGGCGATGCCACTCATAGCCAAAGACCAGGATCCCCAGCATACCCCAGCCCGAAACGTGCATGATCCAGACTGCCAGGCCGACCGGCATGAACACCAGCGGCCGCCAGCGCTTGCCCTCCAGCCGCACCCAGCCGGCAAAGGCAAACAGGGCCGCGGCCTGAGCGAGGCCGAAGTTCAGAAAACCAAGGATCAGGCTGGGCGACCAGACGAAGCACAGCGCCAGCAGCGAGGCCAGACCAATCCGCCGCCGCAGGCTCCATTCCACCGCCAGAATGCCGCCGGCCGTCAGCAGGGGGACCAGCCCCGCAATCACGCGCCCCGCGGCCTCGAGCCCCATCAGCGGGGCCAGCGGCTGGATCAGCAGGTCCGCCCCGAGGTTCCCGGTCCACTTCCACTGAAAATCGTAATAGCGCTGGAGAAAGCCGTTCCCGTCCTGCGCCAGCATCACGTAATAGCGCGCCAGATGGGCCGGATAATCGACCATCTGCGGATAGACCGCCACCAGCACCGGCAAGCAGGCCAGCAGGGTCAGGAACAGCCCCAGCAGCAGCCCTTCGCGCGATCCGGGTGCGGCGGACAGGAACTGGCCAAGGCCGGGGCGTGGCGGAGCGGATTGCTCGAAGGTCGGCTCGGCGGACATCTGCTCAGCTTGTTAGTGGAAGAGGCGGTGGCAGGAGTGGCAGGATTCGAACCCGCGGCCCTCGGTTTTGGAGACCGATGCTCTACCAGCTGAGCTACACTCCTGTAGGCCCGCGCGCTCTAGGGGCTGGCGGGCGGCTTGGCAACAGCGTTTTCGGCACAGTTTGCTGAAGCGCGCGGGGCCTGCGGATGCTAGTATCGGGGCGTGCACGGATCGCCCGCCCCTTCGCCCATCCACCCCGAGATGCTGATGCTCGCCTATCGCAGCGG
>CAWUNP010000199.1:0-3903 GCA_963923805.1 uncultured Novosphingobium sp.
ACACAAGGAGTATCGTCGGCAGCGTCAGATGTGTATAAGAGACAGCTGCAATTGCCGCTCGGCTCGTCTGACGAGGCTGAGAACATCGCCGCCGTCTCCGCGCTGGTTGAGCAGGCCGCCGCTCAGGGTGCGCAGGTGATCCTGCCGCCTGAACTGTTTTCAGGCCCCTATTTCTGCAAGCTAGAGGACGAGGCGCTGTTCGCCCTGGCCCGGCCGACGGCCGAGCATCCCTCGGTGGTCGCGATGCAGGCGCTGGCGGCCAAGCTGAAGGTCGCGATCCCGACCAGCTTTTTCGAGCGCGACGGGCACCACTATTACAACACCATGGCCTGGATCGATCCGGATGGCGCGATCCAGGGCACCTATCGCAAGAGCCACATCCCCGATGGCCCGGGCTATGAAGAGAAGTACTACTTCCGCCCCGGCAATGACGGGTTCAAGGTCTGGAACGCCTTCGGCCACAAGCTCGGCGTCGGCATCTGCTGGGACCAGTGGTACCCGGAAACCGCCCGCGTCATGGCGCTGCTGGGCGCCGAAGTCCTGTTTTATCCCACGGCCATCGGCAGCGAGCCCTATGACGCCGATCTTGATACCAGCCGGATGTGGCGCCGCGCCATGCAGGGCCATGCCGTGTCCAACTGCATGCCGGTGGTCGCCGCCAACCGGATCGGCAGCGAGGATGGCCAGCGCTTTTACGGCCATTCGTTCATCACCGACGAGTGGGGCGATCTGGTCGAGGAATTCGGCGCTGGCGAAACCGGCGTGCTGGTCCACCAGCTGGACCTGACCCGGGCGGCCACCCACCGCGCCGGGATGGGTTTCTTCCGAGATCGCCGTCCGCAGCTCTATGGCCGCATCGCGCAGGACATCTGACCCTTGCGCCAGCGCTACCTGATCGCGCTCGGCTCCAATCAGCGCCACCACCGCCACGGCCTGCCACCGCAGGTGCTGCACGCGGCACTCGTCGCGCTGGAGGCGGCCGGTCTGATCGTGGAAGCGGCGGCCCCGATCATGGCCAGCGCGCCGATCGGGCCATCCTTGCGCCGCTACGCCAACAGCGCGGCGGTGATCGCGACTGACCTGCTGCCTGATGAGCTGCTGGTTGCGGTCAAGGCAATCGAGCGCAGCTTTGGCCGCCGCAGCCGCGGCCAGCGCTGGACTTCGCGTGTGCTGGACCTCGACCTTGTGCTGTGGAGCGGCGGCGCCTGGTCTTCGCCCGGCCTGACCGTGCCGCATGCCGCCTTCCGTCAGCGCGATTTCGTGCTCGGCCCGGCGCTGGCTGTCGCGCCCGACTGGCGCGACCCGCTGACCAATCTTTCGCTCCGTCAACTCAAGGCCCGCTTGACCCGCCCCCGCCCCAAGCCTAGGTGAGCGCTCCCGTCCGCAAGCACGGCAGGGGCCCTTAGCTCAGTCGGTAGAGCAACTGACTTTTAATCAGTAGGTCGCTGGTTCGAACCCAGCAGGGCTCACCACCCCAGATCCGTTTTTCAGGCTGCCTGGGCGCCGCGGCGTTTTGGCAGCAATTGTGCGGCGATCCGTTGCAGGGGCAGCACGGCCTGGGCGGCGCCCAGCGCGATGGCGGCGCGCGGCGTGCCGAAGACCGTGCAGGATGCCTCGTCCTGGGCGATGGTCGGTGCGCCCGCGCGCGCCATAGCGAGCAAGCCTTTGGCGCCATCAGCCCCCATGCCGGTCAGCAAGACGCCGACCGCCTGCGGACCGAGCACCTTCGCGACCGACAGGAACAGCGCGTCAACGCTGGGGCGATGGCCCGAGATCAGTTCGCCCGGGCGCAGTTTGGTGTGGAGCTGGTTGGTCCCGGCCAGCATCAGGTGCCGGTCACCCGGGGCAAGATAGACATGGCCGGGGCGCAGCGGGAGATCGGGTTCGGCCAGCTGGACCCGTGCCTTACTGACCTGGTCAAGCGTCTGGGCGATTGCCGGCGCGAAGCGGGCGTGGACGTGCTGGACTACCAGTGTCGGGGGGCAATCCGGTCCGAAATTGCGGAGCAGAACCTGCAACGCCTCGACCCCGCCGGTTGATGCGCCAATGGCGATGACCCGGGCCTGGCTGGCATCGATCGCGGCGGGATTGGGCGTGCTGGCGGCCAAGGCACTGCGGCTGCCGAAGCGGACCTGGGCGGCCTCGCGGATGAGGTCGGCCAGGCGGCCATTGTCGTTCAGAGGGAGGCCGCCCGAGCGATCGCACTTGGCGTAGCAATGGACCGCGCCCAGCGCCAGGGCGCGGGCGGTCACGTTGTTACCGGCTTCGGTCGACCCTGAAACGACGATGACCGGCGTAGGCCGCAGCTGCATGAGCTTTTCGAGAAAATCGAGGCCATTCATGCCGGGCATTTCAATATCAAGCGTCACCACATCCGGATCGAGCCGCTTGATCATCTCGCGGCCCTCGGCTGCATTGGCAGCGCTGCCCACCACCGAGATATCCGGCTCGTTGCTGAGCCGGGACATCAGGATGGCGCGCATGGTCGCGGAATCATCGATGACGAGGACACGGATCGTCATGGTCAGGCCTTTCGCGTCAGCGCGGAGCCCGCCGTGCTGGTGTGCATCCAGAAAAAATGGACTTTGACAGGCATTTATTGCTCCGGAACTTGGGTAAGCATCCGGCCCTGTTTCTATTCAAGAAACACCAATGCGCGTTTGCGCGCCGATTACGGTTGAACCCTTATGGCCGGGTTTGGTCCGGATCACGGCAGAAGGTGCCGGGCCGCAGCATAGCGCTGCATACGTTTTCCCGCGCCTCGCCGGGTTGCCGCCGCGCAGCCCTGCCCCTAGGCCACTGTCGGCGCTCCAGACCGAATCCGGTACTCTGCGCCATGGTTGACGCAATTTCGTGACCCGAGGGAGGCTCAGAACCATGAATCGCGGATCGGATAGCCTGCTGCTGTTCGGCGCTACAGGGGATCTGGCGCAGCGGATGCTGCTCCCTTCGCTCTGCGCGCTCCATGCTGACAAGCTGGTCGCCGAAGATCTCCGGATCATCGGCACGGCCCGTCAGGACATGGACGACGCCGCCTATCGCAATTTCGCGCGCGAAGCGCTTGAGAAGTTCCTTCCGCCCGAACGGCGCGGCGGCATGGGCACGTTCCTGAACCGCCTGCATTATCAGCCGCTCGATGCCACCGACCAGACCGGCTATGCCGCGCTGGCGCAAAAGGTCGGCCCGGTCGACGAAGGCCTGGCGATCTTCCTGTCCACTGCACCGGCGCTGTTTGAGCCGACCATTGCCGGTCTCGCCGCATCGGGTCTCGCCAGCGAAAAGGCGCGGATCGGGCTGGAAAAGCCGCTCGGCACCGATCTCGAAACCAGCCGCCAGATCAACGATGCGGTGGCGAGCGCGTTCAGCGAAGAGCAGATCTTCCGGATCGACCATTACCTCGGCAAGGAAACGGTCCAGAACCTCCTGGCGCTGCGCTTTGCCAATATCCTGTTCGAGCCGCTGTGGAATGCGGCGCATATCGACCATGTCCAGATCACCGTGGCCGAAACGGTCGGGCTGGAATCGCGGGTTGGCTATTACGATGGCTCCGGCGCCCTGCGCGACATGGTGCAGAACCACATGCTCCAGCTGCTAGCGCTCGTGGCGATGGAGCCGCCGAGCAGCTTTGACGCCACGGCCGTGCGTGATGAGAAGGTCAAGGTGCTGCGCTCGCTCCGGCTGGTCGGGCCGGATGAGACCGTTACCGGCCAGTACCGCGCCGGTGCCATCGGCGGCAGTGCCGTGCCGGGCTATGACGAGGAGCTTGGCAAGGACAGCCAGACCGAGACCTTCGTGGCGATCAAGGCGCACCTCGATAACTGGCGGTGGAAGGGCGTGCCGTTCTACCTGCGCACGGGCAAGCGCCTGCCGACCCGCCGGACCGAAATCGTCGTGCAGTTCCGC
>CAWUNP010000200.1:0-3899 GCA_963923805.1 uncultured Novosphingobium sp.
TGGGCTATCGGGTTGGCGGCAAGACCGGCTCGGCCGAAAAGCCGGGTGTCGGCGGTTACCAGCGCAGTTCGCTCGTCTCGACCTTTGCCGCGGCCTTCCCGATGGATCACCCGCGCTATGTGCTGATCGCCATGCTGGATGAGCCGCAGGGCACGGCGGCGACTTCGGGCCAGCGCACGGCTGGCTGGACAGCGGCGCCGATTGTCGGCCGGATCGTGCCGCGCATCGGCCCCTTGCTGGGGATCATGCCCGAACCGCATCGCGACGTGGATATTTCGGACCTGTCACCGCTTGTCGCCAATGGAGACGGCGAATGATGCTGGCGCAGCTGGCACAGCTTGCCGGCATCTCCATCGCCAGCCCCGCCGAAGCCCTGGTTACCGGCTTTGCGATCGATAACCGCAAGGTTGCGCCCGGCACCGTCTTCGGTGCCTTTCAGGGCGCGGCGGTGAATGGTGAGGATTTCATCCCGGCGGCCGTGACGGCCGGCGCGATTGCTGTCGTAGCCCGGCCTGAAGCCAAGGTGGTCGGCGCGGTTCACATCGCGGCCGAAAATCCGCGTCAGGTCTTTGCCCGGCTGGCAGCGCAGTTCTTTGCGCCCGTACCCGCAACCCTGGTCGCGGTGACGGGGACCAATGGCAAGACCTCGACTGTCGAGATGGTCCGCCAGATCTGGCGGATGGCCGGCCATAGCGCCGCCTCGATCGGGACGCTGGGGATCACCACGGCGGATGAAAGCGTCTCGACCGGGCTGACCACGCCTGACATCGTGACCTTCCTTGCGAACATGAGCGGGCTCGCCCGCGAAGGGGTGACCCACGTCGCCTATGAAGCGTCGAGCCATGGCTTGGCCCAGTATCGCAACGAAGGGCTGGTGGTGGCGGCGGGCGGCTTTACCAACCTCAGCCGCGATCACCTCGATTACCACAAGACGATGGAAGACTACTTCGCGGCCAAGATGCGGCTGTTTGACGAGGTGGTTGCCGAAGATGGCACGGCGGTGATCTGGGCCGATGATGAATGGTCCGGCCGGGCAATCGATCATGCCAAGCAGCGCGACCTTAACATCCTAACTGTTGGCGAACAGGGTGATGGCATCCGCCTGACCAGCCGCACGCCGGGGCAACTGGGCCAGATGCTTGAACTGGTCCACGCGGGCCAGACGCGCAAGGTAACCCTGCCGCTGATCGGGGCTTATCAGGCCGCGAATGCGCTGGTTGCGGCCGGGCTGGTTCTGGCGACGGGCGGGCAAGCTGATCAGGTATTTGATGCGCTGGCGCGGCTGCAGCCGGTGCGCGGGCGACTGGAACGCGCGGCTATCAACCGGGCGGGGGCGCCGGTCTACGTTGACTATGCTCATACGCCTGACGCGCTTGAGGCTGCCTTTGCTGCGCTCCGCCCGCACTGTGCGGGGCGCTTGATCGCGGTCTTTGGCGCGGGCGGTGATCGCGATCAGGGCAAGCGGCCCGAGATGGGGCAGGTTGCCGCGCAGCAGGCCGATCTTGCGATCGTGACCGACGATAATCCGCGCAGCGAGGAACCGGCCGCGATCCGCGCCGCGATCCTGGCGGGCGGGGCGGGCCAGTTGAAGGAAATCGGCGATCGCCGCGCGGCCATCGCCGCCGCGATTGCCGAGGCCGGGCGCGATGACATCGTGCTGATTGCCGGCAAGGGCCATGAACAGGGGCAGATCATCGGCGCGGGGGATAGCCTGCGCGTGCTGCCATTCGATGACGTTACCGTAGCCAGGGAGTGTGCTGCATGAATGCCGTTGCCCGGATCCTTGAATGGCCGATCGAAACTGATGATGCACATGGTCTGGCGCTGTGGACGGCGGCTGACATTGCGGCAGCAACCGGCGGCACGGCGAGTTGCGACTTTGCCGTTTCCGGGGTTGAGATTGACAGCCGCGACGTGATCGAAGGCGACCTGTTCTTTGCCCTCAAGGGTGCGGCAATGGACGGCCACCGCTTTGTCGAGGCGGCCTTTGCCAAGGGTGCCGCAGCAGCGGTGGTCGACCGGCCGATTGATGGTCCGCATATCCTGGTTGAAGATACCTCAACTGCACTTGAGCTTTTCGCCAAAGCCGCGCGTGAGCGGACTTTTGCGCGGGTAATCGGTGTCACCGGCTCGGTCGGCAAGACCGGGGTGAAGGAGGCCATCTTCGCCGCGCTCGACCGGTCCAGCCGTGGCCGCGCCCACCGCTCGGTCAAGAGCTACAACAACCATGTCGGCGTTCCGCTCAGCCTGGCGCGGACCCCGGCCGCCACCAAATTCGGCGTCTACGAAATGGGCATGAACCATGCCGGCGAAATCCGCGCGCTGACCGGTCAGGTCCGCCCGCACGTTGCGCTGATCACCACGATCGCCCCGGCGCATATCGAGAACCTCGGCTCGATCGAGGCGATCGCCGATGCCAAGGCCGAAATCTTTGAAGGTCTCGAGCCGGGCGGCACCGCGATCATTCCAGCCGACGTTGCGCAGTATGGCCAGTTGCGCCGCACGGCCGAACGCCTTGGCGTCAAGATCGTCTCATTCGGCCGCAGCGATTTTGCCGATGTCCGGCTGCTCGATGCCGTCCCGGCGCCGGGTGGCGGCTCGCTGGTTACGGCAGACCTGGGCGAACGGCGCCTGTGCTATACCGTGGCAACGCCGGGCGAGCACTGGGTGGTCAATTCGCTGGCCGTGATTGCCGCCGTGCGTGAACTGGGTGGCGACCTTGGCTCGGCCGGCCTCGCCCTGGCGGAGCTGGAGGGCATGAAGGGCCGCGGAGCGCGCCACCGGCTGTCGGTCGATGGCGGGGTCGTGCTGCTGATCGATGAAAGCTACAACGCCAATCCGGCCTCGATGAAGGCAACGCTGGCCGAACTGGGCAAGACCACGGCGGCCCGCCGGATCGCCGTGCTGGGTGCAATGAAGGAACTGGGCGATCATGGCCCGGCCTTCCACGCCGATCTGGCCGCGCCCCTGCGCGATGCCGAGGTCGATCATGTTATCCTGGTGGGCGACGAGATGCGGCCGCTGGCCGAGGAACTGGGGAAATCCGCCACTACGGCGCTTGGCAAGGCCATGTCCTTCGCCCATTGCCAGACGGCTGGGGAAGCATTGGCAGCACTGACCGAACTGGGTCTCAAGGCTGACGATGCCGTTCTCATCAAGGGGTCGAATTCCGTCGGGCTGGGGGCCGTTGTCGCTGCCCTGACGCAAAGCAAGGATTGAGATCAGGATGCTGTACCTGATCGCCGAATACTTCGAGTTTTCGGGGCTGGCGAACCTTATCCGCTATCAAACCTTCCGTGCGGGCGCGGCCCTGATGACGGCGCTGGTGATCGGTCTGATCATCGGCCCGCGGTTCATCAGCATGCTCCGCGTCCGGCAGGGCAAAGGGCAGCCGATCCGCGAGGATGGGCCGCAAAGCCACCTGGCCAAGCGCGGCACGCCGACGATGGGCGGGCTGATGATCATGATCGCCCTGGTCGTCTCGATGCTGCTCTGGATGGACCTGTCGAGCCCGCTGGTCTGGGCCTGCCTGATGGTGACCAGCGGTTTTGGCCTGATCGGGTTTCTTGACGATTACGACAAGGTGAAGAAGCGCAGCACCGCCGGGGTTTCCGGGCGGACGCGGCTGGCGGCTGAATTCCTTGTTGCGGGTGTGGCATCGTGGATCATCGTCAGCCAGACCAGCACCAATCTCTATGTGCCGTTCCTTTCCGGCCATTATATCCCGCTGGGGCCGATCTATTTCCTGTTTGCGGCCTTCGTGATCGTTGGCGCGGGCAATGCCGTGAACCTGACCGACGGGCTCGATGGCCTGGCCACCATGCCGGTGATCATTGCGGCGGGAACCTTTGCGACTGTCTCTTATACACATCTCCGAGCCCACGAGACCTCTCTACATC
>CAWUNP010000201.1:0-3884 GCA_963923805.1 uncultured Novosphingobium sp.
GTGAACTCGGCTGACGTCACCACTTCGGGGATCGATTTCAGTGCCAGCTATGAACTGCCGGTTGGCACGGGCGCGGTGACTGCCGGTTTCGCCGGTACCTATGTGATTGATTACAAGACTTCGGACGTCACCGTGGAAGGCGTGGTGGTCCAGCCGGCCTTCAACGCCGTTGGCCTGCTCAATTACCAGACCACGGCCTATCCGCTGCCCAAGTGGAAGGGTAATGCCTATCTCCAGGGCGATTTCGGCGATCATTCGCTGCGGCTGCAGGTCAACTACCTTGATGGCTACACCGACCAGCGCGGTGCGGCGATCTTCGGCCCTAACGCGGGCGCGTTGGCCGGGGCTTCGGTGACGGCCGGCAAGAACATCGGCAGCTTTACCACGGTCGATGCGACATATCGGCTGCGGTTGAAGACCGGCACGACCATTGCCCTGTCGGCACTCAACATCCTTGATCAGGATCCGCCGTTTGCGCGGCTCGATCAGAACTACGATCCGTTCACGGCCAGCCCGCTTGGCTTCACGGCCAAGATCTCGATCACCCAGGACTTCTGATCACCTGCGGATGGAAGGGGCAGGGGCGCGGCGGCAATAGCCTCCGCGCCCCTTTGCTATGGGTGCCGGCGCAATCAGCTTACTTCAGCAGGTGCTCTTTCCAGAACTGCAGTTCGGTCCAGAACTGGTAGTCCTGGTTTTCCTTCTTGCCGAAGCCGTGGCCTTCGTTCTTGCCGACCAGGTGCCAGGCCGTGCGGCCCTTGGCGCGCACCGCGGCGACCATCTGGTCGGCCTCGCTCTTCGGCACGCGCGGATCGTTGCCGCCGGTCACCACCATCAGCGGGATCGAAAGCTTGTCGACGCTGGTCAGCGGCGAGATTTCCATCAGCTTTGCGCGCTGCTTGGGATCGCGCTCGTCGCCATATTCCACCCGGCGCAGGTCGCGGCGATAGGACTGGGTGTTTTCCAGGAATGTGACAAAATTGCTGATCGCCACGATGCAGTCCGCCGCCTTGAACCGGTCACCGTACCGGATCGCGCTGGCATAGCACATATAGCCACCATAGGATCCGCCCTGTACCGCCATCCTGCCAGCGTCGATCGCCGGGTCAGCCTGCAGCCGATCAAGGAAGGCACCGATGTCCTTGACCGAATTCTCGCGCAGGAACGGCCCGTTATCGAGACCTACGAAGCGCTTGCCATAGCCGGTTGAACCGCGGACGTTCGGATAGAACACGGCAATGCCCTGCTCGTTCAGCAGGTAATTGGTCCGCCCGCGGAAGCCCGGGGTGGACTGTCCTTCCGGCCCGCCATGGATATTGACGATCAGCGGGCGTTTGCCCGGGAACTTGGCCGGATCGGGGCGATAGAGAAAGCCGGATACGCTTTCGCCGTCAAAGCTCTTCACCTCAACCAGTTCGGGTTCGACATTGCGTGCCGGGTCAAGCCCGCCGGTCTCGCTTTCAGTCCAGCGCTTGACCGCCAGGGTCGTGGGGTCGACCGAGAAGGCGTCGGTTGGCACCTTGGCGGAAGACACCGTGGTGCCGATTTCTCCCCAGGGGGCAATCTTCACCCCGCCCAGCGTTCCCTTGGGCAGGCCGGTCACCTCGCGCGACTGGCCGGTCTTGGGGTCAAGCAGCCTGAGCTTCGACATCCCCGCCTCGTTGACGATATAGGCGATGAAGCTGCCATCCGGGGCAATGTCGAAACTTTCGACATCCCACTTGGTTTCAGGGCTGCGGGGGGTGAACTTGCCGGTCTTGGGGTCAAGCGTGCCAAGCCGCTGGAAATCGGATCCTGCGTCGCTGGTGACCCACAACGCGCCATCGGGCGCATATTTTGCACCGCCATAGGCGATGTTCTGCTTGTGGTTGCCAATCGGGCTCAACTTGCCGCTGGCCAGGTCGAGCAGGTAAAGGTCCGTCTTCTGGACCGACTGGTAATTGCCAACGACTGCCGTGGCATTCCCCGGCGCGAAATCGGCAATCGCCCAGCCACCGCCCTTGACCTGCAGAACCATCCGGTTGCTTGCCGGATCGCGCGGATCGATCACGTAGAGGTCTGAATCGGCTCCATTGCGGCGGGTCGAGGAATAGCCCAGCCATTTGCCATCGGCAGACACGGCGTTGATCTCATTGCGGCTCTTGCCGTCGGTCAGCAGGGTCAGCCCACCATCCTTGAGGGTGTAGAGCTGCCAGAATTCACTGCCGCCCGTGTCCTTGCGGACCACCAGGGTGCCATCGTTGGGCATATAGAGCCCGCCCAGCGGCTCGGCCTCGAAGCTGATCTGGCGGCGCGCCATGCCCGGGGCGGCCACGCTATGCAGCTGAGCAACATTGCCGAACCGGGTGGCTACCAGCATGGCCTTGGTGGTGGGATCCCAATCGAGGAAGGCGGCGGTGCGGAATTCCATGTAGGGCCGCGTCGCTTCGACCAGGGCCAGTGGCACGGCGGGTACGCCGTCGGCTTCGATCGCAGCGGGCTTGGGCGCGACCGGCACTGCGTTCTGCGCGGTCGCGGGAACAAGCGGGAGGGCGATGGCCGAAAGGCCAAGCAGGATCTTGCGCATGGGTTAAACACATCCCTGTTAAACTGTGATGGCCAAGGTTGGCCCGCGGTTGCCTGTCGTTCAACCACGAATTCGACGAACCGCTGATCGGGGACTGGCAAGCGGCCGGGCTTGCGCAATGAAAGCATGGACGGCAACTTGCCGCCATGCGTTCGTTTGTCCTTGCCGCCGCCCTGGCGCTGTCCGTGCCGGCCCTTGCCCAGACTGCCGTTCCCGCCAGTCCCGCTGCAATCCTGGCGACTGCGCCGGCCGGTACCCGGTTCGGGGTGCTGGTGGTGGACGGGCAGGGCCGTGAAGTCCTTGCGATCCGCCCTGATGACCGTTTCATTCCGGCCAGCAACACCAAGCTGTTCACCACGGCGGCGGCCATGGCCGTGCTGCAAGGGCAGCCGGCAGAGGGCACAACGATTGCGCTGGCGCCGGTCAAACACGGGCTGCCCAGCGTGGTGATCACCGGTAATGGCACGATCAGCCTTTCGACCAGGCCGGAATGCCTCACCGGCTGCCTGGCGCCGCTGCTTGACCAGATCGCGGCCAAGGCGCGCAGTGTTGGTGATGTGATCGCCGACGATAGCGCGATGACCGACCAGCGCTGGAGCCCGGGGATGAGCTGGAACAACATCGGCACCGATTCCGGCACGGCCACTTCCGCCCTGGTGATCGATAACAACGAGCTGCCGATCGTGGTCACCCCCTCCGCCGTGGGGCAGCCGCCGGCGGTTGCCGTTTCGCCCTATTACACCGTGGTCAATCAGGCCGTTACGCTGGCCGATGGCGAAACCCGGCTGGGGATTGACCGGGCGGTCGGCAGCCGGGTGCTGCGGATCTATGGCACGATCAGGGCGGCCGCCCAGCCGTGGCGCGAAGTGCTGGGGCTGGACGATCCGGCTGACTATGCCGGCTGGCTGGTGGCGCAGGAACTGGCCCGGCGCGGGGTCAAGGTTCGCGGCCAGGTCCGGACTGTCCACCGCCCGGTCGGGGCGCTTGCGCCGGTCGCGGCGGACAAGCCCAGCTTCGCGGCTACGGCCGAGGCCACGCCGCTGGCAGAGGAAGTCACGCTGATCAACAAGGTCAGCCAGAACCTCCACGCCGAACTGCTGATGCGCCGTCTGGCATTCGCCGCGCCCGCGGCAGAACCGGGCAAGACCGCCCCGGTCGATAGCCTTGAACAGGGTCTGGCTGCGGCGCGGATGGTCTTTGCCCGGGCCGGCCTGCCCCGCGCCGGTTACGATTTTGCCGATGGGTCGGGCATGTCGACCTATAACCGCATCTCGCCGCGCCGCAGCCAGACCCTGTTCAAGGCTATCGACCGGGGCGG
>CAWUNP010000202.1:0-3873 GCA_963923805.1 uncultured Novosphingobium sp.
TGCAGGAACTTCAGGCGCGGCAGAAAGCCAAGCTGGATGGCCTGGTGCGTGACCGAAAATGTACCCGTGATGACGGCCTGGCTGGCGATTACCGTCGCGCAAGTGGCCAGCAGGATCAAAGGCAATCGCGCCCATTCAGGCGCCATAAGGAAGAACGGATTTTCAACTGCCGCCGGATTTTGAAGCAAGAGCGCACCCTGCCCCATGTAATTGAGCATCAGGCATGGGAACACCAGGCCCAGCCAACTCATTCCGATCGCCTTGCGCCCAAAGTGGCCCATGTCGGCGTAGAGCGTTTCTGCCCCGGTGATTGCCAGGAATACCGATCCCAGTGCGAGAAATGCCAATCGCTGGTCATGCTCAAAGAAGGCAATTGCCCAGCGCGGATCAAAAATCCCCAAGATCTTCGGATTTTGTAGAATATTGGCGATGCCCAAAGCGGCCAGTACCAAAAAGTATACCAGCACGATCGGACCGAAGAGGGTCCCGACCCGGGCCGTGCCGCGTGATTGGATCAGAAACAGACCAATGAGGATCAGCAGGGCAATCGGCACGATCATCGGCTCGAGGCCCGTCTCGACAATCGTCAGCCCTTCAACCGCCGAAAGAACCGAAATCGCCGGGGTAAGCATTGCATCACCATAGAATAGGGCCGCAGCCAGTACGCCCAGCACCATCAAGACCGATTTCGTCCGTGGCCCATCTATGTGTCGCGACAGCAAGGCGAGAAGTGCGAACGAACCGCCTTCGCCGCGATTGTCGGCCCGCATGGCGACCAGCACATATTTGACCGTTACAATGAGCATCAGCGACCAGAAGATCAGGCTCAGCACGCCAAAAATATGCAGGGAATCCACGGCAAGGCGGTGCGGGCCGACAAAGCTCTCCTTCATCGCATAGAGCGGAGAGGTGCCGATATCGCCATAGACCACGCCAATAGCGCCCAGCATCAAGACCGGCAGTCGATCCTGATGTGAACCCGAAGTGAGCGGTGGGTTAATGCCTGTTTGCCTGGCGCTAGACTTGTCCATTCCTTTATTTTGCGGCCAGACGGCATAAAGATTCCATGTGGATTTTCGGGATTGCCGCGGTAATTGCTCGACGCAATCACGCTGAACGATCATCTTGTCTGCATTATGATCCCTGCGTCCCGGTCAGTCCAACGCCGCGACCCTGTCGCCCTCATCATTGCTGAACATGCGGGAGCACTGCTGCTTGTCGCAATGTCCACTGTGGCCGGACTGCTGGTTTCCGCGCAGTGGGGCAGCTCACCCGTGGTCATGCTCTATCTTCCGGCCGTACTGGCCGCGGCCGTCTATGGCGGACTTTGGCCCGGTCTGTTTGCCGCGATCACCTCAACGCTGGCCTTCAACTATTATTTCACGGTCCCGTTGCACACCTTCGCCATCGATCAGGCCACCGACGTTGTCACAGTCATTGTGCTCTTTCTGGTGGCCGTGGTCAGTAGCCATCTGGCGGCCTCGGTTCGCAGGCAGGCCCAGCTTGCATCAGAGCACGCATCACGCAATGCTACGATCGCTGGTTTCGCCCGAAAACTGCTGTCATCCGCCAGCCACGAGGAAATCGCCAAAGTTGGGACGACCCAGCTCGCAGAGCTCTTTGCTTGCCATGCAGTGGTAATCGGCTGCGAAGGTTCAGCCCTGCTCGCTGCCGCCCCCAAGGAAACGGCTCTCGGCCCAAACGAATTTGCCGCAGCAAGCTATACGCTTGAGGCTTGCCGAAAATCGGGCAGGGGTGAAAAGCGTGGTCATCAAATTGACTGGCAGTTTCACCCGGTAATTTCGAAGGGCGCAGCAATCGCTGCCGTTGGTCTTGCCCGTGAGGACGGCGCAACGCCGCTTGTACCTGACCGCGAGCTTTTGTTTGAAAGCCTGCTTGACCAGATGGCGCTCGCATTCGAACGAACCAGACTGGAACACGAAGCGCGAGAGACAGCGGCGTTTCGCGCTCGGGACAAGCTCCGTTCCGCGCTTCTCACGGCCATTGGCGATGACGTCAAACCACGCCTGAAGGCGATACAGACCCTGCTGCGCGATTTGCGCAGGGACGGCGGCGCTGACCGAGGTCTGATTACCAAACTTGACGGACAAATCAGCCAAGTGGAGCGGTACGTCGACCATTTGGTCGATCTTAATCCGGGGGCCGAATATGAGCCGCTGGTATTCGATGATGTAGTGGTCGATCTCCACCGACGTACCGTGCACCGGGCTGGAACCAGGGTGCGCCTCACCCCCAAGGAATTCGCCGTTTTGGCCGAACTGTCAAAGCATGCCGGGAAGGTTCTTACCCACACCCAGTTGCTGCGTGCTGTTTGGGGTCCGGCGCAGGAGAATCATGTCGATTATCTGCGCGTCGCGGTGCGCGCCCTCCGCCAGAAACTGGAGAGCGATCCGGCCACGCCGCGCCTGATCGTCAACGATCCCGGGATCGGCTACCGGTTATCGCAGTAAGCGATAGCGGTCAGCATCGCTGCTCGACCATGCCGTAAAATCGCCGGCCTACCCCTCCCCCATCCGCATCCTTCGACAGGCTCAGGACGAGCGGATCATTCCTCACCCATCCGCAGCGCCGCGATGAAGGCCTCCTGCGGGATGCTCACGTTGCCGTATTCCCGCATCCGCGCCTTGCCCTTCTTCTGCTTTTCCAGCAGCTTCTTCTTGCGGGTGATGTCACCGCCATAGCACTTGGCGGTGACGTCCTTGCGCATGGCGCTGATGGTTTCGCGGGCGACGACCTTGCCGCCAATCGCGGCCTGGATCGGGATCTTGAACAGGTGGCGGGGGATCAGGTCTTTCAGGCGTTCGCACATGCCGCGGCCGCGGGCTTCGGCGACCGAGCGGTGGACGATCATGGACAGGGCGTCGACCGGCTCGTTGTTGACGAGGATGCCCATCTTCACCAGGTCGCCCTCGCGCAGGCCGATCTGTTCGTAATCGAAGCTGGCATAGCCGCGGCTGATCGATTTCAGGCGGTCATAGAAATCGAACACCACTTCGTTGAGCGGCAGTTCGTATGACACCTGGGCGCGGCCGCCGACATAGGTCAGGCCGGTCTGGATGCCGCGGCGATCCTGGCAGAGCTTGAGGATCGAGCCGAGGTATTCATCCGGCGTATAGATCGTGGCCTTGATCCACGGTTCCTCGATCTCCTCGATCCGGCTGGGATCGGGATAGTCGGCCGGGTTGTGCAGGTAGATCTCGCGCGCATCGTCCGTCCGGCTGGCGCGCAGCTGGATGCGGTAGACCACGCTGGGGGCCGTGGTGATCAGGTCCAGATCGTATTCGCGGCTGAGCCGTTCCTGGATGATTTCCAGGTGGAGCAGGCCCAGAAAGCCGCAGCGGAAGCCGAAGCCCAGCGCCGCGCTGCTTTCCATTTCGAAGCTGAAGCTGGCGTCATTGAGGCGCAGCTTGCCGATGGATTCGCGCAGCTTTTCAAAATCGGCCGCGTCGACCGGGAACAGGCCGCAGAAGACGACCGGCTGGACTTCCTTGAAGCCGGGCAGCGCCTCGGTCGCCCCGCCCTTGACCGTGGTGATCGTGTCACCCACGCGGGCCTGGGCCACTTCCTTGATCTGGGCGGTGATGAAGCCGATCTCGCCCGGGCCAAGCTCGCTCAGCTGCTCGATCTTGGGGGTGAAGCAGCCGACCCGGTCAATCAGGTGTTCGGTGCCGCCGGCCATGAACTTGACCTGCTGGCCCTTCTTGATCGTGCCATCGACGACGCGGACGAGGATCACCACGCCGAGGTAGGGATCGTACCAGCTGTCGACCAGCATGGCCTTGAGCGGGGCGTTCGGATCGCCCTGCGGCGGGGGGATGCGCTTGACCACGGCTTCGAGCACGTCCTCGATCC
>CAWUNP010000203.1:0-3868 GCA_963923805.1 uncultured Novosphingobium sp.
CGGCACCATCGCCGCAACTTCACCCTCGGACAGCTTGATCCGGGCCAGCGCAGCAATCTTGGCCACGGTAGCGGTATCGACCGACATGGCGTTCCCTCAGGTTAGAAATGAATGGCAGCGCGCTAGCACCCGCCAGCGCGCGCTTCAAGGCACCTAAAATGCTATGCTTATTGCGGCATCGGCGGCGGGTTGGTGGCACCCTTCGGAGCCGCCCCGCCCTGCTGGGCCTGCATCTGCGCCTGCAGCTGCTGCATCATCCGCATCTGGGCCTCAACCTCGGCCCGGCTCTTGAAATCGAGCAGTTCGATTTCGAACACCAGGTCAGAGTTGGCCGGGATTTCAACCTTGCCGGTCTGCGGGTTGCGCTGTTCCTGCGCGCCATAGGCCAGCTCGGCCGGGATCTCGACCTTGTACTTGCCGCCCTTCTGCATCTTTTCCAGCGCCTGGGTGAAGCCCGGGATCACGCCTTCCACCGGGAAAACGGCGCGTTCGGCCTGATCGAACACCTTGCCGTTTTCCAGGCTGCCCTTGTAATTGATCTGGACCACGTCAGCCACCGTTGGCGAAGGGCCGGTGCCGGCCTTGATCGTTTCAACGTCGACGCCCTTGGGCAGGGTGGCCCAGGCCAGGCCGCCAGCCGCCAGCGCCGCCGCGGCCACACCCAGCCACAGCTTGCCCAGCGCGCCTTTGGCGATCGGTTGCAGCGGAACGCGGGTGATCTCGGTCATGAACTTTTCTTCCTGCTATGCGCCATAAGCAAAGGGCGCGGATTGCTCCGCGCCCTCATGGCTTATCGGCAAAACGTGCGCAAGCTTACTTGACGCCGTCACGCTCCATCCGCTTGCGCTCCATCTTGCGGGCGCGGCGGACAGCAGCAGCCTTTTCGCGGGCACGCTTTTCGCTCGGCTTTTCGAAGTGACGGCGCAGCTTCATCTCGCGGTACACGCCCTCACGCTGCAGCTTCTTCTTAAGCGCGCGCAGAGCCTGTTCGACATTGTTGTCGCGGACGAGAATTTGCATAAACCGACACACCTCACAAACGAAAGGACAGAGCCCCACGCGAATCTGTTAGCGGGGTTGCACCTAACGGAAAGCAACGAAAAACTGCGCCGAATCCCAACAGGACCGGCCCGAAGTGGGGGGCCGTTAGCAAGGAGTCGGCCGCAAGGCAAGCATTTGCGCGCTTTGCCGGGTGCCGGGCGATTTCAGCCAGCGTTACGCTGTGGTTGACACAGTTGACACTGAGTCCGCTTCGTCCAACAGGCCAAGAGCGTCGGAATTGCTGGGCCTGCGGGCACTTTTGGCCTGAATGCACGCACACAAAAATAAAAAAAGACGCGGCCTGCGCGCACCTGTCCCGTGCGCTGACGGGCGAAGCAGTAGACCGACGATGGGAAAGAGCCGCAACGATCATAGCATCCGGTCCGGGTGTAGGAAAATGTCCGAAATCTATGGATTATAACGCCAACCAAGACTGTTGGATCCGCCACAAGGTAACACAAGGGCAAATTTTTGTTGTACATATACAACGAATCGATTAATTGGCCTACATGCTTTTCAATCGCATCAATCTGTTTCGTCAGGAACGGGGCTGGTCCCGCAAGGATCTGGCCGAACTGGTTTCGGTCAATCCGCAGACCATCGGATATCTTGAGCGGGGCGATTACCGGCCGACCGTGGAGCTGGCCCTGAAACTGGCGCAGGCCTTTGGCGTCAGTGTTGAGACGCTGTTTGCGCTTGAACCCTTCCCTTCACTTGCCGCGCAGCTTGATCGCAAGGCGGCTCAGGAGACGCGCGATGACCAAGATTGAAGTCGGCCGATTTGTTCGCTTTAACCAAAGCCCGCGCGCGGCCCGGATCATGGGCGGCTACGCCCTGATCGCCATGCACGGCTGGTTCTTTGCCAAGCTGGGGCTGCCTTCGGCCGATGGCGCGGCCGAAGTGATCGTGGGCCTGGCTGCGCTGACCGGGATGTTTACCAGCATCCTGTTCTTCCTAGGCACCTATGGGGTCATGGCCAATTCGCCGGATGCCCTGCTGGATGAACGCGAATTGGCCGATCGCAACCGCGCCTATTTCTCGGCCTTCAAATATATTGTCGGCATGGCAATCCTGGGCGGGGTAATCCCCGAATTCGTGGCCAAGGCGATTGGGTTTGAACTCTCGGTCGGGGTGCTCAAGAACTATATCTTCCTAATCTTCAGCACCGCGCTGGTCCTGCCCGGGTTCCTTCTGGCTTGGTCAGCGCGCGAGGAGGCCTAACCGCCTGACCGCACCACCCCACACGCATAGGGTGACGGGACTGGTGAAGTCAGGCTAGACGCCCCCAAGGGGGACGCATGCATACCACTTTCACTTCTGCCGACTGGGCCGTGCTCGGCCTCTATGTTGCGCTGCTCGCTGCTGCGGGGTGGCTGACGACGCGGCGGGGGATGCAATCTGAGGACTATTTCCTGGCCGGGCATCATGCGCCGACCTGGCTTGTGGCGATCTCGGTGCTCTCCACGGTCCAATCGGCGGCGACATTCCTGGGGGTGCCGGACTTCGCGTATCGCGGCAACTTTACCTACATTGGCGGGGTGTTTTCGACGCTGGTGGCGGCGTGGCTGGTGGGGCACTGGCTGATGCCGCGGTTCTATGCGGCGGGTGTCACCACGGTTTACGAGCTGCTGGAGGCGCGGTTTGATGCGACGGCGCGGCGGGCGGCGGCGGGGATGTATCTGGTCGGGCGGATCCTGGCGAGCGGGGCGCGGCTCTATCTGGCGGCGATTGCCGTTTCGATGATCCTGTTCCTCGATGTCAGCCCCGGACACATGTTGGTGGCCATGCTGATCCTGCTGGTGTTCGGGCTGGTCTTCACCTTCATGGGCGGGCTCAACGCGGTGATCTGGAGCGATCTGGTGCAGGTGGTGCTCTATGTCGGTGCGGCGCTGGTGGTGGCCTGGTTCCTGTGGGATCACCTGCCGCTGACCCTGCCCCAAGCGATCGACGCGCTGCGCCATGCGCCCGAAGGCAAGGACAAGCTGGCGCTGATCGATCCATCGCTGGACCTGTCCGCGCCGTTCGGCCTGTGGGCCGTGCTGACCGGCGTGGTCCTGCTCAACTTCGCCAATGCCGGGCTGGATCAGGACACCACCCAGCGCGTGCTGGCCTGCCGCGATGCCCGGCAGGGCACGCGAGCGCTGATCGTTTCGGCCTGGGCATCCCTACCTGTGATCCTGCTGTTCCTGACCATCGGCGCGCTGCTGTGGCTGCATTATCAGGGCGCTGCCGCTGGCAGCTTCAACGGTGAGAAGGTCACCGTGTTCATGCACTATATCCTGACCGAACTGCCGCCCGGCCTGCGCGGGCTGGTGACCGTGGGCGTGATCGCGGCGGCGGCGATCAATTCGGGGTTGATCTCGATGTCGGCCGTGCTGGTGAATGACCTTTACCGGCCTTTCGCGGGGGAGCGGGATGAGGCCCATTTCGTGCGGATGGGACGGATCGCCACGGTGGCGCTGGGGCTGGCGCTGTTCGCCATGGCGGTGCTGTCCTATTACTGGCAGCGCTATGCCGATACGGCGCTGCTGGACTTCGTGCTGGGGGTGATGGCCTTTGCCTATTCCGGGCTGCTGGGGGTTTACGGCGTGGCGCTGTTTTCGCGCCGGGGCTCTTCCGCCAGCGTGCTTGCCGCCTTTGGCGCGGGGTTCCTCACCGCGCTGGCGTTCCAGCCCTATGTGATCGACGCGCTGGGGCTGCCCATTGCGCTAAAGGGCGTAGCCTTCCCGTGGCACCTGTGCCTGGGCACGGCCGTGGCGGCGCTGGTCTGCTGGGCGGCGCCGGGGAAGCGCGCCTGACCCTCCCCCTCGATGGGGGAGGGTCAGGC
>CAWUNP010000204.1:0-3859 GCA_963923805.1 uncultured Novosphingobium sp.
GGCTGCTGGAAGTGGTGCCATAATGGACCATTGCTCAGGCGGCCTGCAGCCCCGGCTTGCTCTCACGATGGACCAGCAGCGCCTGCCAGATCGTGGCCGTAACCGTTTCCGGTTCGAACGGCTTGGTGATCAGATAGGTCGGCTCCGGCCGCTCGCCGGTCAGCAAGCGTTGCGGGAAGGCCGTGATGAAGATCACCGGGACAGCAAAGCCCTAAAGAATGTCCTTCACGGCATCGATCCCGCTCGATCCGTCGGCCAGGCTGATATCGGCCAGGATCAGATCGGGCAGAACATCGCGTGCCATCGTCACCGCCTCGTCGCGGGTCCGGGCCACGCCGGCCACGGTATTGCCCAGGCTTTGCACGATCTTGCGCAGGTGCATGGCAATGATCGCTTCATCCTCGATGATCATCACCGAAGCGCGCAATTGCGCCTCAAGTTGCTGGCGGGCAGCGGCGATCATCATCCGCACCTGATCATCGGTGGATTGCAGGATGTCGGCCGCCTGGCTGGTCGAAAAGCCTTCGACCATAGTCAGCAGCATGGCCTCGCGCGTGCTGACCGGCAGGTGCGAAATCAGGCCGTCGGCGATATTGACGGCCTGCATGGGGTTCCAAATGCGGTGAAAGACGCGGAACATGGCCAGCCGGGATCCGCCTTCTTCACCCAGCAGGTTTGGATCGGCGATCACCGCCTCGCAAGCGGCCGGCGATCCGATATCGGCGCGCACGGTGATGGCGCGCCGGCCTTCGCCCTCCACAATCCGGCGGGTGGCCTGGGCATCCTGATCTTCGAGCAGGTAGACGATGGCGATATCGGCGCCTTCGCGGGCAAACAGGGCGGCAGTGGCGCGCCCGATCCCGCTATCACTGCCGGTGATCACGGCGGCCTTCCCGGCCAGGCGATCGCTTCCACGATACCGGGGGCGCCAGTCCGGCGCCGGGTCCAGACCGGCCTCGCTGCCGGGTAGGGAATCCTCGTGGATTTCTGGTTCGCGTTCAGACTGCATGGCCAATTCCTGCGCTGGAGGAATTGGGCGAACCGTCCAAGAGGTCCAATTGTTCCAAATATTTATGAGGGTGTGGCGCCCAAAGTCGGGTCAAATGTCAGTGGGCGCCACAGCATTTTTTTCACCACGGCTATAGGATTCGTGCTATAGCAGATTACACGTACCAAAGCATTCGATGGCGGCAAAATAAGAGTAAAGACTTAGTTAACCGCCACATCCGCAGCTTTTTAGCTTATCATTCGATCGGTTTGCCGCAACTTACTCGCGATTTGGCATCAACTTTTGTGTTATCCGAGGGGTCTGGGCTTTAGTTCTCCCCCGCATGGCAGATTTCAACGTATCGATCATCGACCAGGACTACACCCGTCGCGCTCGCCTGACCCATGCCTTGCTGGCGGTGGGGCGGCACGTGGAACCCTACGAAAGTTTTCGCGAATTTGCGGCCACCCGGCCCGATCGTCAGGTTCTGCTGGTCCATGATGAGCACACCCAGCTGCGCGATGTCCTGCGGTTTTGCGAGGACGAGGGGCTGCGGGTGGCAACGATTGCCTATGCGCACAACATCAACCCGCATTTCGTGGTCGATGCAGTGAAGTCCGGCGTGTTCGATTATTATTCGTGGCCGATCGATCCGGTCGGGCTCAATTCGGCAATCGATTCCTGCATCCGCTCGGCCGAAGCGCGGTGGGAGCGCAGCCAGCGCACCGCCGATGCCAAGAAGCTGGTCAATCTGCTGACCAAGCGTGAGAAGCAGGTGCTGGAATGCCTCGTTTCAGGTCTGTCCAACCGGCTGATCGCTGAACGCTTCAGCATCAGCACCCGCACGATCGAACTGCATCGCTCGCACATCATTCACAAGATGGGCGCCAGCAATTCGGCCGATGCAGTCCGGATCGCGCTGGAAGCCAAGGGCTTCGGCTGAGCGCAGTTAAAAGGCGGGCGCTGAGGGTCTGCTCATCGCCATCAGGTTGGCAGCGGCGTGGCTAGGTTCGAGCTCATCAAGCATTTTTGCCAGGCGCTGTAGCTCGCCCTCGATCCGTTCGAGCTTGCGATTGACGTAGACCGCATCGGTCTCGTCCAGCTTCGGCTCAATTCGCAACCGGAAGTTTGCAATCGTTAAGCTGATGACATTCAGCGGCTGGCGCAGGTTATGGTGTTGCGGCGCGCGATCCTGACCCGACTCCATTCTTTACCCCTCTCGCTTGAACCTCAAACTGACCCCAATGTGTGTTCCGATGTGCGCATCAAGCCGGGCAGCCGGTTAACGAACAGCATTGGCGACTCATTAAGTATATCCAAAACTAGAATAAAGAACGTATTTGTTCGTACTTTTTGTGCAGCAATCGCTGCCATATTGGCAGCGGTTGCCAGTTTCGCCCAAATTGGGCTGCTCTATGAAGCCGCAATCAAGGGAAAATACGGTTCCCTGTGATCGGAAAGGCAATGCACGTGCGCGGTGACGGAAATCTGCAGGCCGCTGTGGGCGATGGACCGCCGACGCAGTGCCACGTGCTGATCGTCGACGATGATCCTGTATGTCTTGAAGAATATGCAGAATTGCTAGAGAGCCTTGGCTACCCCTGCCAGCAGGCTCCGGATGCGGCAACCGCCCTGCGGCTGATCTGCAACGACCCTCGGATCGGGATCGTGCTGACCGACCTGCTGATGCCGGAAATGGACGGGCTGACCCTGCTTGATGAACTGGCCAACCGCTTCATGGCGACGCGGCCCTTGCTGGCCATTGTGGTTACCGGCCAGACCTCGCTTGACATTGCGATCAGCGCGATGCGCTCCAATGCGATCGATTTCCTCGAAAAGCCGGTCTCGCTGCAAACGCTTTCGGCGGCCCTGCGCCGGGCCAGCGCCAGGTGGACCCGGCTTGCCGCGGTTTTCCAGCTTCAGGCCCTGGCGCAATCAACCGGCGGTCTGGTGCCCGAATTCAGCCAGCGGCGCGAACCGGTTGCCAATGACAAGCCCAGCCTCGACGATCTGCAAACCTTTGCCGCGCAGATGATGAAGGACCGCCAGATCCGGTCCAAATTCTTCGATGCCCAGATCCTCAACGGCCCGGCCTGGGATATTCTGATCGATCTGGCGGCGGCCGGGCTGCAGGGGCGGGCCGTTCCCACGTCGAGCGCCTGCGCTTCAACCCAGGCGCCGTTTTCCACGGCGCTGCGCCATGTCAATCAACTGGTCGAAGCCGGTCTGGTGAAGCGGACGATCGATCCAGGCGACAAGCGCCGGACCCTGCTTGAGCTGGAACCCGATGCGCTGGAACAAATGACCCGCTATCTGGCCTCAAGCAGGGAAATGCATTCGATCCGCCGCCGCTGATGCCGGTCTGACCGGACTGGCGCGAACAGGCGCGGCTCAGGCCGCCCGGCGTCGGCGCGTTGACCGGGCGGGGGCGGCTTCGCGTTGCGGCGGCGCAGCCTGATCGAGATCCTGATAGGGTCCATCGCCCAGATGGAACCCGCGATCGTCCTGCCAGCCCCGCGGGGCGCGCCACAGCAGCAGCGCGAAAACGCCCAGGGAAACGGCTGATGTCAGGAGCAGATAGGTCATGCTGCGCAGCTTACGGGATTTGTTCCCGCGCCAGCAGCGCTATTGGTGCCAGATGGATTGCAATCGATCCAATTTTTGACGCCATCGTCGCCTTTATGGCGCTGCGGCCGCTGCAGGGCGGGGATGAATACGAATACGCCCCTCGCCTTGGCAGGTGGGGCTGCTAGCATCGGCCAAAGACCTTTTGGGGAGGATCACCATGGCGATTGCCACCGATACTACGCCGGGTTCGGCGCAGGCGGACTATATCGATGCACCGCAGCTGCAGCTGTTTGTGATGGGGCT
>CAWUNP010000205.1:0-3835 GCA_963923805.1 uncultured Novosphingobium sp.
GATCTGGGGGGCGCCGCCGGCTGCATCCCGGCGGAAGATTACCAGTGTGGCGGCGGGGGGGGCGGGCGGGGCTTCGCCGCTCTCGTCATATTCAAGGTCCAGACTCATCGCCGCGAAGGTGCCTGTCCCGTCCTCTTTTGCCAAGCGCGTTTTATAAAGAGACCGATTGACTGTCGGCAGATTTTACGGCGGACCATTAGGTTAACGGTTCGCTAGCCATCGTGATTGCGGGTTTTGCGCAGGTTGAGTTAACTGGCATGGCCCCTGCATAGGCTATGGAACCCAAAGCAGTCTCGAATGAGGCGGAGTCGCAACGGTCTCCGCGGCTCCGCCTTCCCGAGCAATGCCCCGCGGCCCGGGCAACAAAAAAGGGCGCTCCTGCCGGAACGCCCCCTTGTGCAAACCTCGTCGGCGATCAGGCGGCCGAGGCTATCCCGGCATCGGCAACCAGTTGCTGCAATTCACCAGCTTCGTACATTTCCATCATGATGTCACTGCCGCCAACGAATTCGCCCTTGATGTAAAGCTGCGGGATCGTCGGCCAATCCGAAAAGGCCTTGATGCCCTGGCGGATTTCCATGTCCTGCAAGACGTCAACGCCCTCGAAGGGAACGCCAAGGCGCTCAAGGATGGCGACGGCGCGGCTTGAAAAGCCGCACTGCGGGAACAGCGGCGTGCCCTTCATGAACAGCACGACGTCATTCGAATTGACGATTTCGGCGATGCGGGTGTTGGTATCGGACATGATCTGAAAGCTCCTTGCCGCCTCAGTTGGGAACTGCGGTGGTCAGTTGCAAGGCGTGAAGTTCGCCGCCCATGCGCTCACCAAAGGCGGCATAGACCAGCTTGTGCTGGGCAATGCGCGGCTTGCCGGCGAAGGCCGCGGAGACAACGTGGGCCGCCCAGTGATCATTGTCACCGGCCAGGTCGGTCAGCGTGATCTGGGCATCGGGCAGTGCGGCGCGAATGATCGCCTCGATTTCCGCAGCGGGCATTGGCATGGCGCGGGTCCGCTTAGTCGAGCAGGGCGCGACGGGCTTCGACCGTCGTGGCTTCAAGCGCGGCACGAATATCGCCTTCCGAAATCTCAACCCCGGCGCTGGTCAGATCGCCCAGCAGCTTGCGGATCACATCCTCATCGCCGGCTTCTTCGAAATCGGCCTGAACCACCGACTTGGCATAGGCTTCGGCCTCAACCGCCGAGAGCCCCATCTGCTCTGCGGCCCACTGGCCCAGCAGGCGGTTGCGCCGCGCAGTCACGCGGAACTGGGTGTCCCCGTCCATCGCGAACTTGGCTTCTTCGGCGCGCTCACGGTCATGGAAATCGGTCATGTCAGCTCCTGTTGGTTCGGTCGGATGTCCCGCTCAGCCTGCCTTGGCGGCCGGTGGGGGCATCTGGAAGGATTCGTGGCAGCCCTTGCACGCAGCACCGGTGCTGGCAAGAGCGGCTGTAAATGCTTCCTTGTCATCAGCCTTGGCGGCAGCGGCGAGGGCGGCCGTGGCATCGGCAAAAGCCTTGGCCTTGGCGGCGAAACCGGCCTGATCCGTCCAGACTTCGGCCTTGGCCCGGCTTGGCACGCTGGCCGTGCTGGGCGCGAACATGGCGGGCAGTGCGGTGCCCCACTGGGCCAGGCCCTGAGCCACAAAGGCGAGGTTCTTGACCGGCGTGCCACTGGCTGCGGCCGAACGCAGGGCGCTGGTCGCACCCACCGACATGACCATGGCCGACTGACGCGCCGCCACAATGCTTGCCGCGCTGGGGGCGGATGCTGCCGCCGGTTTGGGCTGCCGGGCGGGCTTGGATTGGGCCTGGACCGCAAAGGCGGTGGTGGCAATCGCGGCAAGGGCTATGATCCGGGCAGTCTTCATCGCACGTCTCCCAATCCGGGCCGCTGTGCCGGCCGTCAGTCCATTGTTACCACGACCTTGCCGATCGCTGCACGCGATTCCAGCAGGGCAATCGCTTCGCCGCCGCGCTCCAGCGGGAAAGTGGCGGAAACGCGGGGGTTGATCTTACCGGCCTTGAGCAGGTCAAACAGCGTGGCGATGTGTTTGGCATTGGCCTTGGGATCGCGCGCAGTGAAGGCGCCCCAGAACACGCCGCAAATGTCGCAGCTCTTCAGCAGGGTCAGGTTGAGCGGCATCCGGGCAATGCCCGCCGGGAAGCCGACCACGCAGAACCGGCCTTCCCAGGCGATCGCGCGCAGCGCGGGCTCCGAATAATCACCACCGACGATGTCATAGATCACATTCGCGCCTTCAGGGCCGCAAGCCGCCTTGAACGCTTCGGCCAGGGCCTTGGACTGGTCCTTGTCGAACGGAGCCTTGGGATAGATCACCACTTCGTCCGCGCCATGTTCGCGGGCGACCTGGGCCTTTTCCTCGGTTGAGACCGCGGCGACGACGCGCGCGCCATAGGCCTTGCCCAGTTCGACTGCCGAAAGGCCGACACCGCCCGCAGCGCCGAGCACCAGCAGGGTGTCCCCGGCCTTCAGGTGCCCGCGATCCAGCAGGCCGTGCATATTGGTGCCATAGGTCATCAGCAGCGATGCGCCGGTTTCAAACGAAACGCCTTCGGGCAGCGGGAACAGCCGCGCCGCATCGGCCAGGACTTCGGTGGCGAGGCCCCCGTTGCCCATCATCGCGATCACGCGGTCACCAGCCTTCCACTGGGTCACGCCTTCGCCCACGGCATCGACCACGCCGGCCAGTTCACCGCCCGGCGCAAAGGGGCGGGCGGGCTTGAACTGGTACATGTCCTTGATGATCAGGACATCGGGGTAGTTGATCGAGCAGGCCTTGACTGTGATCCGGACCTGGCCGGGGCCCGGGACCGGGCTGTCCAGTTCGTCAAGGGTCAGGGAATCCGGTCCGCCAATGGCGTGGCTGCGAAGGGCCTTCATGCTGCTACTCCCGTTCCCGCGGCGAGCCAGGGCAGCTCTGCGCGGTGTTTTTGTTCATAGGTGCTGATCGCTGCGTCGCGCGCCAGCGTCAGGCCAACCTCATCGAGGCCATTGAGCAGGCAGTGCTTGCGGAAGGGATCGATTTCAAAGCCGAAACGATCCTGGAATGGCGTGGTGACGGTTTGCGTTTCAAGGTCGATTGCAATCGGATCGGTCTGGGCCACTTCCAGCAACCGGTCGACCTGATCCTGCGGCAGGACTACGGTGAGAATGCCGTTCTTGAAGGCATTGCCCGAAAAAATGTCGGAAAAGCTGGGTGCGATCACGCAGGTGATGCCCATGTCGAGCAGGGCCCAGGCGGCGTGTTCGCGGCTCGATCCGCAGCCGAAATTGTCACCGGCGATCAGGATTGGCGATCCCTTGAACTCGGCACAGTCAAACAGGTTGTCCGGATCCTGACGGAGCGATTCAAAGGCCCCTGCGCCCAGTCCCTCGCGCGTGATCGTCTTCAGCCACTTGGCCGGAATGATGACGTCGGTATCAACGTTCTTGCGGCCGAATGGGATCGCCCGACCTTCAACCTGCTTGATCGGTTCCATCAATCTGTCTCCGGAGCCTCGTCGGGCTTGGCCTTGGCGGCTGCGTCCTTGCGGCGTGAGGCATAGAGCAGCGCGGCGGCAATTGCGGCCGATCCGATCGCCGCACCGGCCAGGGCGGCCTTGCCGGTCCAGTTCGATCCGCCCTTTTCAGGCTTGGTGTTCTTGTCGCTCATGATGGTTCTATGTGGTCCCTGCGGGGTGGAAGGCAAGTCCTGTGCGCGGCTCAGTCCAGCTGGCGCACGTCGGTCAACCGGCCGGTCACGGCGGCCGCGGCCGCCATGGCGGGCGAAACCAGGTGCGTTCGCGCGCCCGGCCCCTGCCGGCCGACGAAAT
>CAWUNP010000206.1:0-3833 GCA_963923805.1 uncultured Novosphingobium sp.
GATAGGCCAGGTACAGGAACAGCAGCACCAGCATCGAGGTCAGCCGGCCATCCCAGACCCACCAGGTGCCCCAGGCCGGACGGCCCCACAGCGAGCCGGTGGCAAGACACAGCGCCGCAAAGAAGGCCCCCGGCAGCGCGATCGCGCGCGCGCCGATTGCGGCCAGCGGGTGCCGCCAGACCAGTTCGGTCAGGCTGGCAATCGCCAAGGCAGTCCAGCCGCCCATGCCCAGCCAGGCGGCGGGGACATGAACAAACAGGATCTTGGCGGAATCGCCCTGCAACCGCTCGGCCGGCGCGGCCAGCAGGGCCCAGCCCAGCGTGATGCCGGTGATGATCAGACCCGTGGCGAGCAGCAACGGCGTCAACCAGCGCGCAAGGCGCAGGAAGCGGGAAGGATTGGCGTAACCGTGCATTAGAAAGGGCCGTGCCTGGGGCTGTAAAAGCCCGAAAATTGACCGCGCCCCTTTGGCAGGGTGCGGGGATTCGGGCAAGCGCCTAACGCCCGATCAGCGACTGCGCCATGCTGTCTGCCACCTGGTCTGCCGAGCGGCCGCCGGCCTTGCTTTCGTTCCAGATCGCGGTCAGGCGGCCGGGGATTTCCTCAAGCCGGCGGTGGACCTCTTCCAGCGAGGTGGGCTGGCCATGTTCGCGCGCCAGATATTCCAGTGCCACGGCGATGATCCCGCCCGCGTTGATCACATAGTCGGGCGCATAAAGGATTCCGCGCGCGGCAAGCGCCTGGCCGTGTTCGGGCCGGGCCAGCTGGTTGTTCGCCCCGCCCGCCACTATCGGCGTGCGCAGCCGGGCTATCCCGGCATCATCAAGGATCGCGCCCAGCGCATTGGGGCTGAACACATCGCATTCGGTGTCCATGACGCTTTCGGCGGCGATAGCCGCTCCGCCCAGTTCAGCCGCAAGGGCCTTGGCCCGATCGGCATTGACGTCAGCCAGGGTCAGGCGCGCGCCTTCGGCGGCCAGCAGCCGGGCCACCCCGCCGCCAACACTGCCCGTCCCCTGGATCGCGACATGGACGCCCTTCATGCTGTCCGCGCCCAGCTTGTAAGCCACGGCCGCCTTGATCCCGTGGAAGATGCCGCGCGCGGTGAACGGGCCGGGATCGCCGCCAGCCTGAGCCTTGTCCTGTGCCGGGAGACCGGTGACATGGCGGGTCTGCTGCGCGACGGCGACCATATCCGCTTCGTTGATGCCAACGTCTTCGGCCGTAACATAGCGGCCGCCCAGCGCATCAACCGCCTTGCCGAAGGCGGCGAGCAGTTCGGCACTCTTGGTGCCGGCCGGATCAGCCATGATCACGGCCTTGCCGCCGCCCATCGGCAGGCCGGCCATGGCATTCTTGTAGCTCATCCCGCGCGACAGGCGCAGGGCATCGCGCATGGCCATCGCCGGATCGGCATAGTGCCAGAACCGCGTGCCGCCAGCACCGGGGCCAAGGTGAGTCGAATGGAGCGCGAAAATTGCCGTCAGGCCGCTGGCGCGGTCGCGTACGACCTGGACCAGTTCGTGATCATCAAAATCGGGTTCTTCCCAGATCGCAGGCACGCGCGTCTCCTTAAGTCGGGGCGCGGGATCAAGGGAGAGAATGGGGCGATCGATGGGGTTCGAACCCACGACCTCCGGTACCACAAACCGGCGCTCTAACCAACTGAGCTACGATCGCCATATCTCCCGGCGCCTGCCGGACTGCGCGCTGTTAGGCAGCGCTCGCCCGCCTCGCAAGCAGCGATTGGGAGAGGCGCGCCCTCTTGCACAGGACCTGCGCGATGGGAAGCGAAAAATCGCTCTCCCCCCGGGCCTGCGTAATTTAATTACCGACTGGTTTTGACAGGAGCCGGGGCGCGAATCACTCTGCGGAATGCCCAAAGCAAAAGGGCGGCCAAAGGCCGCCCTTCGCTTGTTCCGCTGGAACCCGTCTTACTTCTTGAGGGTAAGACCGCCAAAGCGCTTGTTGAACTGGGCAACGCGGCCGCCCTGATCGAGCTGGCGGGTGCCGCCGGTCCATGCCGGGTGCGAGGTGGGATCGATTTCCAGCGTCAGCGTGTCGCCTTCCTTGCCCCAGGTGGAGCGAGTTTCGAACACGGTGCCGTCAGTCATCTGCACCTTGATCATGTGATAATCGGGATGGATATCGGCCTTCATGGTTCAATCTTTCGCTGGGGCCGGTTCCGACCGGCCTGAAAAGGAAGCGCGGCGCATAGCGGGGGAAAGGGTGCTTGTCCAGCCTCTCGGCTGGCTAGGCCAAGGACAGGCCGGATGGCCTGTCCGCACTCATTCCGCAGGCGGATCCGCCACCATCGCTGTAAACTGCACTTCGCAGGTTACCTTGCCCTCGATCGAGGCCTTGCCCCAGAACTTGCAGACCCGCGCCCGTTTCTGAAGAAAGCCGACTTCCAGATCGAGCAGCACGCCCGGCTCCACCGGCGCGCGGAACTTGGCCTCCTCGATCGCCATGAAGTAGACCAGCTTGCCCGAACCGGCCAGTTCCAGCGTCTCGATCGCGAGGATCGCGGCGGCCTGGGCCAGGGCTTCGATCTGTAGCACGCCCGGCATGATCGGGCGGCCCGGGAAGTGGCCTTGGAAGAACTGCTCGTTGAAGGTAACCGCCTTTACGGCATGGATCCGCTCGCCGATTTCCATCGACTTGACGCGGTCCACCAGCAGCAGCGGATAGCGGTGCGGCAGCGCGTTCAGGATCTGCCGGATGTCCCGGGCCGACGCGGACTGTTCCGCGCCGGCATGGGTCGAGGTTTCGCTCTCGCTCATCGTGGCCTGGAGACGATGCGCTTAGCGGCCTTCGGGCTGCGGACCAGCCGGAGCGGCCGGTGCTGCAGCCGGACGCGCGCCGCCCTGCTGGGCAGCCTGCTGGGCGCGAGCTTCGCGGACTTCGCGCGGTTCCCAGCCCTGCGGCGGGACCAGCTGCGCGGTCGGCAGGACGGCATTGATTTCTGCCACGATCTCGTCAGTCAGATCATAAGCGTTGGCGCGGGCCAGCACGGCACCAGGCTGCAGCAGCAGGCTGACCTTGCTCTTTTCCATGGCCTTCTGCACGGCGCCATCGAGCTTGTCCTCGATCTGCTCATTGACGAAGGCTTCCGACAGCGCGGCCGGGAGCAGGATCTGCTGGATTTCCTGCTTACCCTTTTCCTGCAGTTCCTGGATCGCCCGGGCCTGGGTCTGAAGCTGCTGCTGCAGGGCCGGGGTATTGGCGGTCTGGCGGGCGGCATTGAAGCGGTCGATCATCGGCTTGATCTGGGCTTCCAGCGCGTTGCCACGGGCCTGGGCCTGATCGAGCTGCGGCTTGTAGGTGACCGGACGCTGCTGCTGGGCAGCGCGATAGGCATCCGAATTGAGGATCGCAGCCTGCAGATTGGCAACGGCGATGCCCTGCACCACGTTGCTGGCCGGAGCCGCCGCCGGAGCAGCCGCAGCCGCATTCTTGGCATCCTTGTCGTCCTTCTTGGCGAAGGCCGGCTGGGCCGAAAGCGCAGCAATCGAAATGGCGGCAACAAGGGCCGAATTACGGATCATTTTCATCAGAATTGTGTTCCCACGTTGAAAGTGAAGCTCTTGGTATCGTCACCCGGGCGCTTCATCAGCACCTTGGCAAAATCGATGCGGAACGGCCCGAAGGGCGAGTTCCAGTTGACGCCGATGCCGACAGAGACGCGCGGCCGCGCCGAATTGCCGACAAAGATTTCCTGGAAGGGACCAACATTGTTCCCCAGCGCGGTGTTGCTGGCCGAGCCAAGGCAGGCGGCCGGTGCCGGGTTGACGGCATTGGTGACCTGCGAAGTCTTGGTCGCGATGCAGTTG
>CAWUNP010000207.1:0-3831 GCA_963923805.1 uncultured Novosphingobium sp.
GGCAGCGTCAGATGTGTATAAGAGACAGACCAGGCCATTGCTGACCGAAACGGTCTTCATGCGGCGGACCTGCTGGTTTTCGCCGATGGTGGCAACGTTGTTGGTCAGCGTGTCGGAAACGGTGCCGCCGCCCGGATAGGCCGCAGCCTTGAGCGCTTCGACATCATCCGCGCCCAGACCCAGGGCGACTTCGGTGGTCTTGCGCACGAAGTCCTGGAACTGGTCGTTCTTGGCGACGAAGTCGGTTTCCGAGTTGACCTCGACGGCCACACCCTTGGTGCCGGCCACGGCCACGCCAACCAGGCCTTCAGCGGCCGTACGGCTGGACTTCTTGGCGACAGCGGCCAGGCCCTTGGCGCGCAACAGGTCAACTGCGGCTTCCATGTCGCCGCCCGTATCGTCCAGAGCCTTCTTGCAATCCATCATGCCGGCGCCGGTGCGCTCGCGCAGGTTCTTCACGTCAGTGGCGGTGTAAGCCATTGAACTGGTCCTTCTTGAATGGAACTGGCGGCCGAGGCCTATGGCCCCGGCACGCTACAGGTTTGTGACTGGCTGGGCCCGAAAGGGGCTCAGGCTTCAGCCGAGGTTTCTTCAGCGGCGACTTCGGCCACGGCTTCTTCAACCGGGGCTTCTTCCATCGCACCGATATCGACGCCCGAATTCACGACGCCTTCGCGGCGGCCCTTGGTGGCAGCAGCGGCAACGGCTTCGCAGTACAGGCGGATGGCGCGGCTGGCGTCATCGTTGGCCGGGATCGGGAAGGCGATGCCATCGGGCGAGACGTTCGAATCGAGGATTGCGACGACCGGGATACCCAGAACGTTGGCTTCCTTGATCGCCAGCTCTTCCTTGTTGGCGTCGATCACGAACATCACGTCCGGGATACCGCCCATGTCGCGGATGCCGCCCAGCGACAGTTCGAACTTGTCGCGTTCACGGGTCAGCTGGAGCACTTCCTTCTTGGTCAGACCGGCGGTGTCACCCGACAGCTGCTCTTCCAGCGCCTTGAAGCGCTTGATCGAGCCCGAGATGGTCTTCCAGTTGGTGAGCATGCCGCCCAGCCAGCGGTGGTTGACATAGTGCTGGCCCGAAGCGCGGGCAGCCTGGGCGATCGGCTCCTGCGCCTGGCGCTTGGTGCCGACGAACAGCACCTTGCCGCCGGCCTGGACAGTGGCCGAGATGAAATCGAGCGCACGGGCCATCAGCGGCACGGTCTGCGACAGGTCAAGGATGTGGATGCCGTTGCGGGCGCCGAAGATGTACGGCTTCATCCGCGGGTTCCAGCGGTGGGTCTGGTGGCCGAAGTGGGCACCGGCTTCGATGAGTTGCTGCATGGTGACGACAGGAGCCGCCATAGATAATTCCTTTCCGGTTTACTGCCTCTGGAAAGCTGGGACCGTGCGGAGCTCCCGCTGCGGAACCGGTATGTGTGCTTTCCATGTGGATTCGCTGTCACCGGAGGGAATCCCCGGATCGAGCGGTGCCGCCCTTAGGGCCTGTATCCCGCAGAATCCAGCCCAAAAGCGCAAGGGCGCGCGCGAACGCGAAAAAAGTCGCTTGACAGGATGGAACAAAAAGAGAACATTGCGACTCATCGAGGAACAGCCGCTGTTCTTCCACATAGTTATCAACAGGAAGTCCACAGGACAATACCCGTCCTGCTGCAAAGGAACGAAACGATGCTCGCTCTTGTGGTTCTTGCCCTCGCCGTCTTCTCGCTTGCCGCGGGCACCATTGCCGCCAGCTGGAATGGCTATGGTCAGGCGGCGCGCAGCGCCCGCCAGGAATGGCGTGATTGCCCGCAGACCCGCGAAGTGCGTTTCACGATCATTGAATATGGTGCGAAGCCTGCCGGTCAGGTCATCGCCCTGCCGATCAAGCGGAAGGCTGCTCCGGCTTATCAGCAGCCGCTGCGCGCTGCCGCGTGACCCGGGCATAGGCCACCATCCCCACGGGCAGCAACGCCAGATAGACCACGCAGCTGGCCACCAGCGTCCACCACGGCTCGGTCAGCAAGGCTGCGCCCAGCAGGCCGAAGAAGGCCAGGAACTCCAACCGGACCGAGCGGCGCGGCCGCAGCCGCCCCCAGGTCACGGTTGGCAGGGCCGAAATCAGCAGGAAGCCGACGAACACCAGCCAGCCGCCCACCAGCAGCGGCTCACGGAATTCTTCCCGGCCGGTCGCGATCCACAGGTACATCGGCAGAAAGGCCAGTCCGGCCCCCAGCGGAGCGGGTACGCCGGTCAGGAAACCGGCCGCCTTGCGCGGCTCATCCGCCATGTCGATCCGGGCATTGAACCGCGCCAGTCGCAGTGCGCAGCCAATCGCGAAAGCCAGCGCCGCGAACCAGCCCAGCCGCGGGAGGTCTTGCAGCGACCACAGGAACAGCACCAAGGCCGGGGCCACCCCGAACGAGACGTTGTCTGCCAGGCTGTCCAGCTCTGCCCCGAAGCGTGATTGCGCCTTGAGCAGGCGGGCAATCCGACCGTCGATCCCGTCCAGCACACCGGCCGCGACAATTGCCAGGATCGCTTTCTGCCATTCCCCGGTGATCGCAAAACGAATGCCCGTCAGCCCCATGCACAGCGCAGCTGCGGTAATGGCATTCGGCACCATCGCCCGCAGCGTCAGCCCCCCGCGAAGGGTGGGCTCGGTCACTGGCTGATACCCTCGATCAAGGGGGTCTGGCCCAGTTCCGCCAGTACGGTTTCACCGGCCACGGTCTTCTGCCCCAGCAGCACGCGCGGTTCGGTTCCGGCCGGCAGGTAAACGTCCACCCGGCTGCCAAAGCGAATCAGGCCAACGCGCTGGCCGCCCGCCAGCATGTCACCCGGCTTGACGAAGGGTACGATCCGGCGGGCAATCAGCCCTGCGATCTGGGTAAAACCGATCGCCACGCCATCGCCGCGCTCGATCAGGATGTGCTGGCGCTCGTTTTCCTCGCTCGCCTTGTCGAGATCGGCGTTCATGAACTTGCCGGGCATGTAGACCACGCGCCGCACCGTGCCGCCGATCGGCGCCCGGTTGATGTGAACATCGAAGACCGACATGAAGATCGAAATCCGCGTCACCAGGCCGGGTGCCAGCCCCTTGGTGCCGCTGCCATCGTCCATCACCAGTTCACGCGGCGGCTCAACCTGCTGGATCAGGGTGATCAGGCCATCGGCCGGGGCGACGATAAAGCGATCGTCCTGCGGCGTAACGCGCACCGGATCGCGGAAGAAGGCGCAGATGCAGATCACCAGCAGGCCCAGCGGCCAGGCCAGCGTCTCCCAGGCAAAAAAGGCCGAAGCCGCGCTGGCCACGGCGGCAACAAGAGCGAATTTCTGCGCCTCGGGATGGATCCGCGGCCAGTGCCAGGTCGCTTCACCGCGTCCGCGGTTGTCGAGAATCTCGTTGGCCATGGTTCAGGCTACCCTGCGGACGAAGACGGTGCCAGCCGAATAGCCTGCGCCAAACGAACAAATCAGCGCCGTGTCCCCGACAGCCAGATCGCTGTTGTGGAGATGGAAGGCGATGATCGAGCCCGCGCTGGACGTATTGCCATAGGTGTCGAGCACGGTCGGGCTCTCGTCCTCGCTCGCTTCATGGCGGCGCAGCGTGGTGGGATCGATCCCCAGATCGCCCGCGTGTTCGACGATCATCGTTGCCACCATCGGCACCACTTCCTTGAACACCTTGCGGCCTTCCTGGACAAACAACTTGTCCGGCGTGCCGATGGTTTCCGGCGTGGCGCAGTTGAGGAAGCCGAAGTTGTTGCGGATATTGTTGGAGAACACCGTCTTCAGCCGGGTGCCGACGATTTCCCAGTGCCTGGCCGGGGCCTTGTCC
>CAWUNP010000208.1:0-3816 GCA_963923805.1 uncultured Novosphingobium sp.
CGGACCGCGCTTGGCTGGACGCCGGACGTCTATGCGGATCGCTATCCGCTGAACCAGAAGCTGCTGTCTGACTATTCGGACCTGGTGAACAGGCTGACCGCCGGCAACCAGGCCGCACAGATCAAGTACGCCAGCAGCGTCAAGGGCGCTGACAACACCAAGAAGAACCTGCTGGGCCAGATGGCCGGGGCCGACGCGATCCGCCTGATCGAGCAGAAGGATGCCGACGATCAGGCCTTCCGCACCTGGGTCGCCGCCGATCCCAAGCGGCAGGCCGCCTATGGCCCGGCGCTGGCCAGGCTCGACGCCCTGCTCGCCGCGCAGGACAAGCGCGCCGTGAATGACATCCACATGGGCCAGATGGGCCGCGCTCAGCTGCTCTCCGCCGCCACCACACTTTATCGCTGGGCCAAGGAGCGGGAAAAGCCCGATGCCCTGCGCGAAGCCGGCTTCCAGGATCGTGACCGCACCCCGCGGGCCGAAGGCCTGAAGCAGATCGAGCGGCGCTTTGATGCCGGGATCGATCACAAGATCATGGAATGGGCGCTCAGCCACTATCGCATGGTCCCGGCGGGCGAACGCAACGATGCCATGCTGGCCAAGCTCGATGCACTGGGCCTCGACAAGCTCTATGCCGAAACCAAGCTGACCGACACGGCCACGCGACTGGCCTGGCTCGACAAGTCAGCTGCCGAATTCGAAGCCTCGACCGATCCGTTCATCCAGCTGGCTGTTGCCGCCTATCCGTGGAGCCAGAAGCGGCTCGACGAGGAAAAGGAAGAAAGCGGCAAGCTGGGTGAAGCCCAGCGCACCGTCATGGCCGGGCGGATGGCTTTCGCGCGCGAACAGGGCAAGCCGGTCTACCCGGACGCCAACAGCTCGCTGCGGGTGACCTATGGCCATGTGACCGGCCGCAAGCAGGACGGCGTGGCCTGGAGCGCCTTCACCACGGCCGAAGGCATGGTCGCCAAGCACACCGGCAAGGGTGAATTCGATGCGCCGGACAAGGCGGTCGAGCTGATCAAGGCCAAGGATTACGGCAGCTACATCGCGCCCGAACTCGGCACGCTACCGGTCGATTACCTGACCACGGTCGACATTACCGGCGGCAATTCCGGTTCGGCCACGCTCAACGCCAAGGGCGAATTTGTCGGTCTGGCGTTTGACGGCACGCTCGACGGTGTGATCTCCGACTGGCGCTTCAACCCGGCGATCAACCGCACAATCCATGTCGATCACCGCTACATGCTGTGGGTCATGGACAAGGTCGACGGGGCGACCAGCCTGCTCAAGGAAATGGGCGTCAAGTAAGCAAGGTTGACAGGCGGGGCTGGCCGATGGGGCCGGTTCCGCCTGCGCCGGTCAGCGATAGCTGGGCTTGCGCTTTGCCACGAAGGCGCTGCTGCCTTCCAGAAAATCAGGCCCGGTAAAGGCCTCGGCAAAAACGGCCAGCGTCGCGCTGTCTTCATCGCTCTGGCCATCCAGAATGCGGCGGACAAACTGTTTGATCGCGCGCGTCGAATGCAGCGAATTGGCAGCGATCAGGTCTTCCAGATGGCCGGGGCTTGCCGCAATCTCATCCACCAGCCCGATCCGCAGCGCTTCCTGCGCATCCAGCAGCATCCCGCTGAACAGCAGCCGCTTGGCCTGCCCGGGGCCCACCAGATCGACCAGCAGCTTGGTATCGTGGAGCGGATAGACCAGCCCGAGTTTGGCCGGCGTAATCCCCAACCGCGCACGGGGCGTCGCGATGCGGATATCCGCGGCCAGCGCGATCCCGCATCCGCCGCCCACGCAGTCCCCATCGATATAGGCGATCACCGGCTTTTCAGCGCGGGCCAGCACATATTGGGCGCGGTTGATCGCCGCCTGGTTGGCTGCGCGCCAGTTCGCGTCATCCTTGTTGGCCAAAAGCTCGGCAATGTCGGCCCCGGCGCTGAACATGCCGGGCTCGGCCGATTCAACCGTCAGCAGCCGCACCGCCGGATCGGCCATGGCCTGCTCCACCAGAACCGGCAGCTGCTCCCACATCGCCTGGGTGAAGGCATTGCGCTTGTCGGCGCGGTCAATGAACAGCCGGGCAACGTGTTCGCCCACGGTCAGCCGCAGAGTCATCGCATTCCCCTTCCCGGCCCCAGGTTCAGCCGTCCGGCGCGGGCGCACCGCGCACCAGCAGCAGGTACATGGCCGGAATAACGATCCGGCTGAGCAGGGTCGATGAGACCAGCCCGCCGATGATCACCCAGGCCAACGGCGCATAAAGCGGCGAGCCCGACAGGGCGAGCGGCAAGAGCCCGCCGATTGCCGTGACCGAGGTCAGCAGCACGGGCAGGAAGCGGATTTCACCGGCCTGTTCGATCGCTTCCATCAGTTCCATGCCCTGCTTGCGCAGCTGAGTGGTGAAATCGACCAGCAGGATCGAGTTCTTGATCTCGATCCCGATCAGGGCAATGAACCCGATGATCGCCAGGTATGACAGCGAATTGCCGGTAAAGATCAGTGCCCACAAACCGCCGAACAGGCCCAGCGGCACCACCCCGGCCACCACGGTGACTTCGCGGAAGCGTCCGAATTCCAGCACCAGCACGCAGAGGATGCCGAACACGGCGAGCATGGCGATCCCGCCTACCCCGTTGTTGTTGCGCTCCGAAACCTCGGCCTGGCCGCCAACGCTGATCGAATAGCCCGGCGGCAGCGGGATCTTGCGCACCCGTTCCAGCGCATCCACGTTCACCTTGGACGCCAGATAGCCGTCCTTCACATAGGACGTGATCGTGACCAGCCGCTGCAGCTTGAAGCGGTTGATCGTGGCCGGGCCGGCCTGCAGCTTCGGCGTGGTCAATTGCGACAGCGGGATCGAGGCGCCCGACAGCGAACTGACATAGACCTGATCCAGCACCGCAGCCGGCACCTCCTGTTCGAACGGCAGGCGCACCACCACCGGATAGGAATCGCCCTCGGCATCGCGCAGGCTGCTGGCCCGCTCGCCCGAGATAGCCAAGCGCAAGGTGCGACGCACAGCATCGGGCGCGACGTTGAGCAAGCCGGCCTTGGCCGGATCGACCGCGAGATCCAGATCAATCCGGTCAATCGCCAGCGGATCGACCACATCGCGCGTCCCCGGCGTCTGCCGCAGGGTATCGGCAAACTGGGCCGACAGGCGCTTGAGCTCGCCCAGTTCCGGGCCGCTCACGCGGATCGCGATCGGGGCGTCGATCGGCGGCCCCTGCTCGAACTGCTCAACCGTCACGCGGGCCGAGGGATAGCGCGCCAGCTCATCGCGCAGCTTTTCGACCAGCCCCGGCGTATCCTTGGGCGAGAATTCCTTGAGCGTGACAAACAGCTCGCCAAACCGGGTATCGGCCTCACGCGGCAGGGCGTTGTAATAGATCTGCGGGTTGGAGCGCCCGGTGTTCTCCATCACGTCCTTCACTTCGGGCTTGCGCTGCATGATCGCGGCAACCTCGCGAACGGCCCTGTCGGTCGTCACCAGGCTTGAACCTTCAGGCGCTTCGATCCGCACCAGGAAATAGGGAACGTCGGCCTTGGGGAACAGGCTGAAACCGATCATCGGGATCGTGCCGAACATCAGCACGCAGGCCGCCATCGCGCCCCACACCGTCTTGTGCGGATTGGCCAGGCTCCAGTGCAGCGCCGGTCGGTACCAATGCTCGATCCGCTCGGTCACCCAGCGCAGGAAGCGGTTGCCATCATGGGATTCACCGGCCGCCAGGATGCGGCTGGCGGCAAAAGGCACCAGGCTCATCGAAACGAGCAGCGAAGCGGCAACCGTCAGCAGCACCGCCATCGGCAGGC
>CAWUNP010000209.1:0-3797 GCA_963923805.1 uncultured Novosphingobium sp.
ATGTGTATAAGAGACAGATTTACAGTCGGTCGACATACCAGCAATGGCAATTGCCAGTTTATTTTGCGCTTCGCAGCTTGGGAACTTCGGTCGGGTAGTTGAATCGAAATCCATTCCAATATTTCGTTATAATTATAGTCAATAAAATTTATCGGATTTCGAGCAAACTTGTTGCTAGTTATTTTTATATGCTCCAGAAAATTAAGGTTTAGCGATGGTTTTTGAAATTGCTCGCATCATGATTGATCCCAAAAGAATACGTGATTTTGAAGCTGCCGTTGCGCAGGCTGAACCACATTTTCGCAAACATCCGGATTGCAAGGGTTTCGCCTTACAAAAAGTATTGGAAGAAATTGGCGTCTATCACCTTGTTGTAGGCTGGACTTCGGTGGAAGCGCATATGGTAGATTTTCGCAGCACTAAAGAATTCCAGGAATGGCGGGCATTGGCGTCTTCATTCTTTATGGAATCTCCAAGGGTACTTCATGCCGAAACAATAATCGGAGAAATCCAAATTAAATGATCTCAAATAAAGCGGGAATGCAGGAGGCGATGTTTGCTTAAGAAAAAGGGGGGGCAGATGTTTAAAACGCGATTGACGGAAATGTTCGGCGTAAATACGCCGATCTGCATGGGTGGTATGACAGGCGTTGGCTATGGTGAACTCGTGGCCGCGGTTGCCAATGCCGGTGCGCTGGGCTTCATCACCGCGCATATGTACAGCAGCGGCGAAGCGCTGCTAGAAGAGATTCGAAAGACGAAGGCGCTTACTGATAGACCCTTCGGCGTGAACCTTACGCTGCTACCGTCGATCAACCCTATTCCTTATGATGATTACCGCGAAGCGATCATCGCTTCGGGCGTCAAGATCGTTGAAACGGCCGGGCGCGCCCCGACCGAACATTTGCCTCGGTTCAAAGAGGCAGGGGTGAGGGTCATTCATAAGTGCACTTCTGTCCGCCACGCCATTTCTGCGGTGAATAAGGGCGTTGATGTCATCAGCATTGATGGCTTTGAATGCGCCGGACATCCGGGCGAAGATGATGTCGGATTGATCGTGCTGCTGCCCGCCACAGTAGACGCGTTGCCTGATACACCGATTATCGCTTCCGGTGGGATGGCAGATGGCCGAAGCCTCGTCGCCGCGTTGGCGCTAGGTGCTGACGGGGTAAATATGGGCACCCGTTTCTGCGCCACCGTGGAGGCGAAGATCCACCCGAATGTGAAGCAGAAGATTGTAGAAAATACCGAACTGGATACGGTTCTAGTCGGCCGCTCGCTGCGCAATACAGCCCGCGTTGCGAAAAATTCCGTGTCGGTCCAGGTCGCTGAAATTCAGCGCGATCCGACCAAGACGTTCGACGACGTGAAGGCGCTGATGGCGGGGCAGCGCGGCCGTGAGAATGTGCTTCGCGACGGCGATACCGATGGCGGCATCTGGACCAGCGGTCAGAGCCAAGCGCTGATCCACGACATCCCGACCTGTGCTGATTTGGTGAAGAACATCATGAAACAGGCGGAAACCGTTCGTACGAGAATGAACCCAGGAAACTAAGGGCGTCCAGGATTACTGGTTCTCAGTTCTCGAAGCTCGCTTCCAAGCGACTTTAGTCCAGAGAAGGTTCGACGCCGGTCGACTGCCCCCCGCCATTTAACCCATTGGAATCATTCTATTCCTTGGGTTTGGCGCAAAAAATCCCGTTCGTTTCAAGGGTTATAGGCAGCAGCCTCTCCACCACGCATCTGTGGTGTTGGGCCAGATTTGCTCTCTTAGGGCCGATTTTCTCTGAAGCTCTCGACCACGCCTGTTCTGGTGTAGAGCTCTAGCCCGCTCGCATTCGAGGCCAAGGTGGCATAATGAGATAGGTGACCGGCGCAAAACCGTTACAAGTCCAGACAGAAGTCCACTACCCTCTCTCGCAGTCGCTGCTTCATACCCACAACAACGGGCGGAACCTCGGCACGGGCTTTCAAAAGTGGGCAGGATTGCCAGCCTCGCTAACGGCATTCCTCGTCTGTCTAGGGCGCAACCTCATCAAAATCCGCAGTGGTTGCGCCCGTGCGATTCTGAGCCAGTTCAGCCACGCATTCTGAATGGATTCGCAAAGCACCCTACGTCCTGGTCAAGCCAAAGCCAGCCACGAGCTTGACCCGCCTCAGGCGGCGGCCGGAGAGCTCCCGGCTTGGGTGTTTGCTGCAGACCGAAGTGATCAGCACCTGTCAAAGACCTCCTCGCCAGCAGCCTCGTACCTGACCATCCAGGAGGTCGCGGCGCGGCTCCGAGTATCTCAGCGCACTGTGCGCCGCCTCATCTCGCACGGCCAACTTCAGGTGGTCCGCATCGGGCGAAGCGTCCGCATCACCCCTGCCGCAATCGGGTCAATGCTGGAAGCTAATGGCCCCCTTATTTTCAGTCACATGGATCACTGTCGTGAATAGGCAGCCAAGGTAACGGGGTTGAGGTCGACCTTGGCGCAGCTCGCGCGCACCGGTGAGGTATATGTTACGCCAAATTGCGCTTTCCGCCTGATAACCCAGCTGTTCATAGCTATCAGCCAGCAGTTTGCGGGCGCCCTGATCGCCCGGATTGGCGAAAACGCCATAGTTGGCAAGTTCGGCAGACCAACGATAATCACCATCTTGAAAGGCCGCCTTGGCCTGACCGATCAGTTGGCTAGCACCACCCATGGCCTTGACCATTCGCCTGGCGCGTTCGACCGGCGGGTGCGGATTGAGATTGGCCGGGATGCCATCATACCAGCCCATATAGCGATCATAGACCGCTTTAGCATTGTGGCTGACTGTCCCGTAAAACTCGCGCAGCGACCAATCATTGCGCAAGGCCGCTGGTAACTTCAGGTCCTCAGCAATTTCCGCCGGAACCTGCCCCATATTCATCCGTCGCACGGACTGGTCGTGGATGAATTTATAGGCGTCACGCTGATTGGCAATGTGGGTCCGGACGGCAGCATTGCCAAACCGAGGCCAATGATGCGAGGCAAAGCTCAATTCGGCCTGTTCGCCCCATGTCCGAAGCGTCTCGGTCAGGTAGTCGGCCCAGGCCTTGGCATCACGCACCTTGGCGCCCCGTAACGTCTGAACGTTGTGCAAGGTCGAGGTTGCCGTTTCAGCGAGACACAGCGCCTTGAGCGACGGTATCCAGATATTGAACTCCGTCGGCGCCTCGGCGCCCGGGGTCATCTGGAAAACAAGTTCAACACCATCAATCGTCAGTGATTGATTGGTCTGGCCAATCTCCAGCGTTGGCGGAATGAACCCCTGCTTTCCCGCGGCAATGGCGGTACCCATCCCCATGCCAACATGCCCCTGGGGGCCACGCGGCAAGAAATAGCCAAACTGATAGAAGGCCCGCCGCCCCATTGCGGTTCCTGCGAGCATCCATTCGCTGACCACTTCTTCAACAAAGCCCTTCGGGGCAATAATCTGGACTTTCCCAGCGGCAACATCCCGTGGATCGACTATCCCGGTCACCCCCGCAAAGTGATCAGTGTGGCTGTGGGTATAAATCACCGCCAAAATAGGCTTATCGGCCACGTGCTGCTTGAGAAGATCAAAAGCTGCGCGGGCTACAGCTTCCACAGTCAGGGGATCGATCACGATCCAGCCCTTGGCTGTTTCCACGAACGTGACGTTGCTATTATCGAAATTGCGCACCTGATAAAGACCAGGCGCAAGGCGGAACAACCCCTCGGCCCGCAGCACCCGGTTTTGCCGCCACAAGGCCGGGTTGACCGTTGCCGGCGCTGGTCCATCAACAAAATCATTGCCTGAAAGGT
>CAWUNP010000210.1:0-3772 GCA_963923805.1 uncultured Novosphingobium sp.
GTGTATAAGAGACAGGGTCCTTGATCCGCACGTCGCTGAGCTTGAGCAGGCGACCAAGCTCACCCAGGGTGCGGTCGGTATCGACCAGGCGATCAGGGATCAGGTCAACGCGGAAATCGGCGCGGTTGGCGGCAATCGGTGCGCCATTGCGATCAAGGATTGCGCCGCGGCGGGGCGAGATCAGCGTCAGGTTGACGCGGTTGCTCTCTGACGCGAGCGTATACTTCTCGTTCTGCGCCAGGCTGATCCAGGCCACCCGCCCGGCCAGCAGCACACCAACAGCGGCCTGCAGGCCGCCAATCAGCATGGCGCGCCGGTCATAGGCGTTCTTGAGCGTGCCCGAACTGACGTGCTGGCTGGCACCCAGTTTCATCAGACCTCCCGCACCGGGATCAGCCGCAGCCGGTCAACCAGGCCGACGATCTGCACGGCAATGGGGTAGGCCAGGATCGAGAGGCCAATTTGCGGCAGCATGGCCAGCAGCAGGTCAGGCTGGCGATGAACCCCCGCGAACCAGGCCGCGACCAGCAGGTAGCCCGCAATCACAGTTGAGGCGACCAGCCAGTTCTGCATGAAGCCGCGCCAGGGGAAACGCGTTTCGACATAGTCCATGCCGATCGTTGCCAGCGACCACAGCAGCATGCCCGAACCCATCGGTTGGCCGCTGAACAGGTCGTCGATCAGGCCTAGGGGCAGGCCGGCCCAGACCGGCAGCAGCCCCGGTCGCAGGTGCAGCCAGCCCAGCAGGAACAGGAACCCCAGCGGCGGCATGACCGGAGCCGATGCAATGATCGGTGATGTAGGGCTGAGACTACCCAGCATCACCAGGATCCACGGCAGCGACAGGGCCAGCAGCGGCGAGGGCGCCCGGTTGATGCGCGGCCGGGTCAGGTCCTTGAGTTGTTCCGGGATCGGAACGGGCATTATTTGGCTCCGGCGGGGGCCGGGACGGCCATCTGCTGCGCGGCGGTCCCTTCTTCCCACAGCGGCTGAACCTGCACGAATTCCGTGATGCCGGGATCGCTGAGTGCACGGGCAATCGCGCCGTCACGGGTCAGACGGGTGACCACTGCGATAGCGGTGCCGGGCCAGTAGAGCCCACCGGAACCCGAAGTGACGAAGGCATCGCCCACCTTGAGCGGGTTGGTGCCAAGATTAATCAAGCGCAGCTGGAGCGTGCCGTCGCCGCGGCCGGTGGCGAAAGCGGGCACGCCATCGCTTGCCCGGCGCACCGGGACGACGCTTTCGGTGTCGGTAATCAGCAGCACGCGGGCCGTGCGATCGCCTGTTTCCAGGACGCGCCCCACCAGCCCCAGCGGTGAGCGCACCGGCATACCCACCGCGATCCCGCGGCTGCGGCCAGCGCCAAGCAGGGCAAAGCGGCGCGTGCTGGATGATGTGGAACCAATCAGTCGCGCCACCGCGACCGGTTTGGGATCGACATCCTGCAGGTCAAGCAGCGCCTTGAGGCGGCGGTTTTCATCCCTGAGGGCATTGGCTTCGGCCAGCTTTACGCGGGCTTCCGCCAGTTCCTGCTCATTGCGGGCAACCCGCACGCCGTAGGTGAAATAGCCTTTGAGCGCCGAAAACAGGCCCTGGCCCTCGCTGCGGCTGACCGCTGCGGCTTCTGCCGCAGGGGCGACCACATCCGATGCGCTGCTGCGCAGGCCAGAGAAGGCGCCAGCATTTCCCATGGAGATCAACAGTACGGCAACACCAACGGCCACGCCCAGAAAGGCGATCACGTAGCCCAGAAATGTCGAGTACTGCGCCCTGCGGGAACTGCCGGGGCGCCGGTTCGACGACGGCGCCATGCGGTGCCTACTCCCCTTCAGTGGCCGCTCAGGCCGTCATCAACACGCCGCGATAGATCGGATCTTCCATCGCCCGGCCGGTGCCCAGGGCAACGCAGGACAGCGGATCTTCCGCGATCGAGACCGGCAGGCCGGTTTCTTCGCGCAGGTAATCGTCCAGCCCCTGGATCAGCGCGCCGCCGCCAGTGAGGACGATGCCCTGGTCCACGATGTCCGCCGCTAGTTCCGGTGCGGTGTTTTCCAGTGCGATCCGAACGCCTTCGATGATCGCGCCGATCGGTTCAGACAGGGCCTCGGCAATATTCGCCTGAGTGATGGTGATTTCCTTCGGCACGCCGTTCACCAGGTCACGACCCTTGATCTGGATCGTTTCACCGATGCCATCGGTCGGCACCATGGCGACGCCATAGTCCTTCTTGATGCGTTCGGCGGTGGCTTCACCGATCAGCAGGTTGTGGTGGCGGCGGACGTAGGAAACGATCGCTTCGTCCATCTTGTCCCCGCCGACGCGGACGGAGGTGGTGTAGGCGAGACCGCGCAGCGAAAGCACCGCAACTTCGGTGGTGCCACCGCCGATGTCGACCACCATCGAACCGACCGGCTCGGTCACGGGCATATCGGCGCCGATTGCGGCAGCCATCGGTTCAAGGATCAGGTATACCTGGCTGGCACCGGCATTGCTGGCGGCATCGCGAATGGCGCGGCGTTCAACCGAGGTCGAACCCGAGGGCACGCAGATCACGATTTCCGGCGGCGAGAACATGCTGGTGCGCTTGCCGTTTACCTTGCGGATGAAGTGCTTGATCATTTCTTCCGCGATTTCGATGTCGGCGATCACGCCGTCACGCAGCGGGCGGATCGCTTCGATGCTGTCCGGGGTTTTGCCCATCATCATCTTGGCGTCGTCGCCCACGGCCTTGACCCGCTTGATCCCGTTGATCGTCTCGATCGCGACGACCGAGGGTTCGTTCAGAACGACACCACGATCCTGAACATAGACCAGCGTGTTCGCTGTCCCGAGGTCAATCGCCATGTTCTGGGAGCCAAATTTGAAGAATCGGGAAAGGAACGAAGCCATTGGCAAATCCGTAGTGTTTCCAGCCGCTTACAGCGTTGATTGCAGAAGTCAAAAGCCGGATGGTTGGTGTGAATCGCGGCTCATTACCCCAAGGGGAAGCCAAAGGCCAAAAATTTGTCTGAAAGTAGGGGATTGCCGCTGCGCTTCCGTCTCGAAATCGGCGCGGTTCATCGCTAGAGCAGGGAACAGATGCCTGTGATCCGCCGCCTGCCCGAAACGCTTGTCAACCGTATCGCCGCCGGCGAGGTGGTCGAACGCCCCGCCGCTGCGCTTAAGGAATTGGTGGAAAACGCGATTGATGCAGGCTCGACCAGCATCGCCGTCCGTCTGGCTGAGGGTGGACTCGGGTTGATCGAGGTGACCGACGACGGCTGCGGGATGACGCGCGAGGATATGGCCCTGGCGCTTGAACGCCATGCCACTTCCAAACTGCCCGACGAAGCGATCGAACTGGTCGCCACACTGGGCTTTCGGGGTGAGGCGCTGCCTTCGATTGCCAGTGTCGCCCGGCTGACCATGGAAAGCCGGGTGCGCGGCGCTGAAAGCGGTTGGCAGGTGGTGGTCGATCATGGCCAGCAAGTTGCCGATGGACCCGCCGCACTGCCGCCCGGCACCCGCATCCGCGTGGAAGACCTGTTCGGCAAGGTCCCGGCGCGGCGCAAGTTCCTGCGCTCACCGCGCAGCGAATATGCCGCCTGCCTTGATGTCGTGCGCCGGCTGTCGATGGCCCGGCCCGAAGTGGGCTTTACGCTGGAGCACGATGGCCGCCGAGTGTTGGCGGTGCAGGGCGGGCAGAGCCTGGCTGCTCGCGTTGCCCAGCTCGTTGCCCGCGAACTGGCCGAGGATGGCGTCGTTATCGATCTGGTGCGCGGTCCGGTGC
>CAWUNP010000211.1:0-3768 GCA_963923805.1 uncultured Novosphingobium sp.
AGCAGGCTGATGGCGCCGTCGTCCTCCGCGCTGTCGATGCGCAGCTGGCGCGCGAAATCGAGGTTCTGCCTGATCTCTGCCGCGACGCGCGGTTCGGCGATAACCTTGCGGGCGCGGTCAAGGTCCAGGCCGGCGCGCGTCGCAGCAGCTTCGATCGTGTCTGCTGCGGGGCGGCCGCTGGCGAACATGGCCTTGTGGAAGGCTTCGAACTTGCCCTGCTCGGCCGCGGCGAGCGACCAGCGCGCGGCATCGGCGCTGGCGGGCGAGAGGATCGGCAATTCGCGGATCACCACCTTGAGATCGGGGTTGGCCGCGATCAGGGCCTCCACTTCCGGCACCGAGGCGCGGCAGTAGCCACAGGCATAGTCGGTAAACTCGACCAGGGTGACCGTGCCTTCGGGGTTGCCGAGCACGGCTCCCGGATAAGGAGAGGTCAGCCCATTGCCGGCCTTCGCCACCTGCTTGCCATTTTCGCGCGCCTGCAGCCGTTCCATCGCCTGGGGCAGGATCTCGGGATGTTCGAGAATGTAATTGCGCACGATCTCCTCGATCGCGGCCTTGTCCCCTGATTTGTCACCCGGTTGCTGCCGCGAGCCGAGCAGCCAGCCGCCCAGCCCGCCGATCAGCGCGACGATGATCAGTGCAAGGATGACCCAGGGCGAGCGGGATTTTGGTTCGGTTGCGGCCATGCCGGGCGGCCTACCGGCGTTTCTGCGCCCGTTCAATCGCCGCGCGCGCCTGCATGGCAATATCCTGGGCACGGAGCCAGTCGGACGAACCCTTGGGCAATTGCGCTTCGGCCGCTTCGGCGCTGCGTAGCGCCTGCGGCATCTGCCAGTTCATCACCTGCTGTTCGGCACTGGCCAGATGGGCCCGGGCCATATCGCCATTGGCGGCATAGACCACGCCCAGCTGGTACCAGGCGAAGGGGTTCTCGCGGTCGCGTGCCACGGCGTTCTTGAGCACCTGTTCCGCCTCGGCAAAGTTGCGGGGGTTCTCGGTGGCGATGAGGGCGTGGCCAAAGGTGGTGGCGATCAGCGGCTGGTTGCCCGAAAGTTCTGTGGCGCGGCGCAACGTATCAAGGGCTTCGGTCGGTTTGCCCGTCTCAAGCAGGATCTGACCCTTGAGCTCAAGAAAATAGGGATCGTTTGGCGCCTTGGCGAGCAGGGCATCTGCTTCGCCCAGAGCCTTGTCGGGGAAGGCCTGGCGATGGAAGGCATAGGCCCGGGCATAGCGCGCCGGCACGTCAGTCATCGTCTCGGGGTAGGTCCGCATGATCTGGGCCGGTTCGCCCAGATAGCCAAAGAGCTTGGCCTTGGCGCGCTGGAAGCGGGCTTCCAGCTTGGGATCCAGCGGCGCGTTCCAGGCCGGATCGCGCTCGTAGGTATCCTGCAGGGTGGCGATCCGGTCCCCGGTCATCGGGTGAGTACGATAGAACTCGTTATCCGGCGTGCGGGTGTAGCCATAGCGGAACTCCATGTTCTGGAGCTTCTTGAAGAATTCCACCGATCCCCGGCCGGTGATCCCGGCTTTCGAGAGGAACTGCGCGCCCGCCGCATCGGCGGTCGATTCCTGGGCACGGCTAAAGGCCAGATACTTGCCAAGGGCGGCCTGCTGGCCGGCCATGATGACGCCAATCGCGGCATCTCCGGCACCCGCTGCCGCCGCTGCGGCGCCCAGCAGCAAGGACAGGATGCTGATATTGCCAGCCGCCTTGCTGCCGCCATCGTTGATCACATGGCCGCCGGTAATATGGCCCAGTTCGTGGGCGATCACGCCCTGCACTTCGTTGGCCGTGCTCGCGGCGTTGAGCAGGCCTGAGTGGATATAGACCGTCTGGCCGCCCGCGACGAAGGCGTTGAGCGACGAATCGTTGATCACCACCACGTCGACATTGTTGGGATTTAGCCCTGCCGCGGTGATCAGTGGAGCGGCCATATCGTGCAACAGGGCTTCGGTTTCGGCATCGCGCAGGATCGATTGCGCCGCCGCCGGCTGGGCCACCAGCGCCGCGGCGGCGATCAGGGCAAGCAGGCGGGACACGATGCGCATCGGCAGCCTTTTACTCTGCCGCCGCCTGAACCGGCGCTGAAGGGTGTTGCAGCCGCCGGAGGAAGTCGAGCACCGGGGTGATCACGCTGGTGTCACGCGCGAAGGGCTGGGCCAGCTTGAGCACTGGCCCCGAATGATCAACGCCCGGCAGGATCACCAGTTCGGCCTCGCCGCCGCGATCGATCAGCGCCTGGGCCAGGATCTTGCTGTTGCGCGGCTTGACCGTGGTATCGGCATCGCCGGTCAGCAGCAGCATCGGCGGGGCATCGCCGCGCGCAAAGGTGATCGGCTGGGTGATTGCCGGGTCCTTGACCTGTCCAAAGGCAGCGCGGGCCGAATCCGATGTGAAGGGATAGAAATCATAGGGGCCTGACAGGCCAATCACGCCCTTGATGAACCCTTCGGGCAGGCCTTGGCGGCCAAGCCACTGGCGTTCCAGCGCCAGCATGGCCACGGTATGGGCGCCGGCCGAATGCCCCATCAGCACGACCTGGCCGGGATCACCGCCAAATTGCGCAATGTTCCGCGCCGTCCAGGCCACCGCCAGCGCGCCGTCTTCCAGCATGTGCGGATAGACCCCTTCGGGCACCAGCCGGTAGCCTGGCAGGACCACCACATAGCCGGCCCGAGCAAAGGTTCGACCGATGAAGTGATAGTCTTCCGGCCGACCCGAATTCCAGGCTCCGCCGTGAATGAAGATCAGCACGGGATGCGGTCCCGGGGTAGTCGGCGCGATGACATCGAGGCGCTGGGCGGGAACCTGGCCATACCTTACGCCAGCTGCAACCAGCCGGGCGCCAGCGGTTCCGCCGACGGTCCGGTCTGCCAGATCGAGCAAGCCGACCGCGCCCGTGGCATGGGCATAGCGCCAGCCGCCGAACAGGGTGGCCGCCACGATCAGCGCGGCGGTTACGGTCAAGCCGATCCAGCCCATGCGCAATGTTCTCCGCTCCGGTGTCATAGCGCGACGATCTAGCGGGCAAATGCGAAGGGCGCCATGCCTTCCGGCACGGCGCCCCGCTCGCTGTCTGATGGTCGGGCTGATTAGCCGAGCAGCTTGCGCGCGGCGCGTTCCAGCATGGGCAGGTCATCGCTCACTTCACCCAGCAGCATAACCTCTCCGCCGGGCAGGCGGCGGGCGACCAGCAAGGTGAACTCGCGGCCTTCGCCCGGCACCGCGGCCAGTGGACAGCCGCCGAGCTTGCGTAACTTGCGGACCAGTGCATCGCGAGGGCTATCGCGAACGATGTGGCGGTCCGGGTTTGCGGCCCGCTTGGCGCGCCGCTCTGCGTTGACCACGCCTTTCAGGCCGCCCGGTGCCTGCGCCAGATAGGCTTCCAGCTGGCCCTGGCCAATTCCCACGCGGTGCGCATGGCTTAGTGCGGTGGCATATTCGGTCAGGCGGGTCTTGTCGTAGTCCGCGCCGAAGACCAGCTTGACCACCGGGGTCATCGGCGCGCGTTCCTGCGCGGTCAGGCGATAATGAGCCAGAAGCCCGGCGAATTCATCCGGCGCCGCCCGGGCTGCGATCGAAAAGTCATAGGCGCGGCCGATTGCGGCATAGAGCGCCTGGCGCGTGCGATCTTCGCTACCCCGCGCAGCTTCGGCCAGGGCCTGGGCCGCAGCCAGCCAATCGGTGAGTGCCATATCGGGCTGGCCGACCTGGCCAAAGCGGGGTGCGGGGAAGGGCGCGAAGCCATCCTCTGCGGTCTGAAA
>CAWUNP010000212.1:0-3765 GCA_963923805.1 uncultured Novosphingobium sp.
GTAGAGAGGTCTCGTGGGCTCGGAGATGTGTATAAGAGACAGGGGCTTGAGCGCGCCAACATTGGTCTTCAGCGCCGCCGGGTTCATCGCCACCAGCACGTCGGGCGCGTCACCGGCCGTGTCGATGCTGGTCGAGCCGAAGTTGATCTGGAAGGCCGAAACGCCAAACAGCGTACCCTGCGGCGCGCGGATTTCGGCCGGAAAGTCGGGGAAAGTGGCAAAGTCATTGCCCGCCAGCGCGCTGGACAGGGTGAATTGCCCGCCGGTCAGCTGCATCCCGTCACCAGAGTCGCCCGCAAAACGGACAACCACGGCTTCGGGGGAACCGGTGGACTTTGCTGCGGGATCGGCCAATTGCGTTGCCATGCGTCTTCCTTGAACGACGTCAAACCTCGGGCGGACTCGCCACCCCGTCTCTTGCGGAGCGCCCTAGTCCCGTCCTCACCCACCCGGCAATCAAGAAAAACTGCGCACCGGGCAACCTCGTTCACAAGAGGAGCGCCAAGGCGGCTAGTCAAGTGGCAAAACGCGACTTAACCTGTCGGTTAAATTATCAAGCGAGAGGATCCCAGCGTGAGCGAAGCCACCCCCTATGTCCGCCCCGATGTAAAGATGCTGCTGGATATGCTGGCGGCCATGGCCGGGCCGAAGATGAACGAGATTCCGCTGGCCGATGCCCGCGCCTCCTATTCGCAGATGGCCGCGCTGGTGGAAGCAGACCCGGTGCCGCTGGCCACGATCACCGATCTGACCTGCCCCGGCCCGCGCGGCGATATCCCGCTGCGGCTCTATGATCCCCGCGCCGACCGCGGCCCCGGCCCGGTGGTGATGTTCTACCACGGCGGCGGCTTCGTGATCGGCGATCTCGAATCGCACCACGCGCTGTGCACCACGATCGCCGCAGAGCTCGATCTGCCGGTCGTGGCGGTTCACTACGCCCTCGCGCCCGAAAACCCCTTCCCCGCTTCGGACGAGGATTGCATCGCCGCGACCCGCTGGGTGGCCGAAAACGGCCTGAAGCTGGGCCGCGAAGTGACCGGCCTGATCACCATGGGCGATAGCGCCGGCGGCCACCTGGCGATTGTCGTGCCGCAGGCGCTGGCCAAGCAGCCGGCGAAGGTGCCGGTGATCCTGCAGGTGCCGATCTACCCGGCCACCGACGAATCGAGCGATGGCTCGATGGCCGAATTTGCTGATGGCTATCTGCTGACCAAGGAAACGATGGACTGGTTCATGGGCTGCTATGCCCCGGTCCCCGGCAATCCGATGGCTTACCCGATCCACGGCGAACAGGCCGGCTCTCCGCCGACCCTGCTGGTCACCGCCAGCCTCGATCCGCTGCGCGATCAGGGCCGCCGCTATGCTGCAGCGCTGGCCGTGGCCGGGGTGGAGTGCCACTTCATGGAAATGAAGGGCTCGATCCACGGCTTCGTCAACCTGCGCAAGGCCGTGCCAAGCGCCCAGGCCGATTTGCTGGCGATTCTGGCGCAGGCGAAGTTGATGTTGGCCCGCATTTGCGCCTAAGGGCGCGCGGATGAACGACACCCCCGTTTCGAACCTGCCCTATCGCCCCTGCGTCGGGGTCATGCTGGTCAACGCCTCTGGCCTGGCCTTCGTCGGCAAGCGCATCGACATGCGCGGCCAGCCTGACGAAGGCGGGGTCTATTGGCAGATGCCGCAGGGCGGGATCGATGAGGGTGAGGATGTCCACACCGCCGCCCTGCGCGAGCTGTGGGAGGAAACGGGCGTGCGCGAAGAGCATGTGACGATCCTGGCCCAAACGCGCGAGGAAGTGCTCTATGACCTGCCTGACGATCTCATCGGCAAGCTCTGGGGCGGCGCGTACCGCGGCCAGCGCCAGCACTGGGTGCTGGCCCGCTTCACTGGCGAGGATCAGCACATCCAGCTCGACGCGCACGATCCGGCCGAATTCTGCGAATGGCAATGGCTGGAACCGGCCCAGCTGCCGGACGTGATCGTGCCATTCAAGAAGCGCGTCTACCGCGCCGTGCTGGAAGAGTTCCGCGACCTGATCTGAGCGTCGCTCAGTTATCCGAAACGATCGGCTTGGCCTGCACCGCGTCGGCCGAAACCATTTGCGGGGCCGGCCCCTGCTGGATCGCTGCGGCCAGATCCTTGGCCGGCACGCAGCCCGAACCGCAAATCTGCTCAAGCCGGGCCAGGTTGCGGCGGGCGCGCTCAACCGCGCCCTTTTCAACCAGCGCCATGCCTTCACCCGAAATCGCAAAGACATTGCCCGGATCGGCTTCCAGCACTTCGCGGTAATAGCGCAGCGCCTTGCCCTGCAGGCCCTGCTTGCGGCTGGCCTCAGCCAGGTTGAGCAAGATCGCGACATGGCCGGGCTGGATCACCAGGGCAGCTTCGTAATCATCGACCGCGGTGTTGGCATCGCCGGCGGCCAGCGCCTTACGCCCTTCAGCCAGCAACACGGCAGCCCGCGGATCAAGCGGGCTTGGCGGCGCCGACAGGCTGACACTGGCCGTGACTGCCGCCAGCAGCGACAGGGCCAGCGCGGCAGGGGTATATCGCATCAGTTGCTCCCACAGGCTCGACATCGACCGCCCTGTTATCAGGTCTTCCGGAAACAGGCGACGAAAAACCCATCGGTTCCGTCTCCTGCCGGTGACAGCCGCAAACCCGGCCCGCGCGCCTCGCCCGCGCCCAGCGCCAGCGCCTGAACCGCCCACTCAGGATGGCGCGCCAAAAAGCCGCTGGCCTGCGCCGCGCCTTCGGCATCGAGCAGCGAACAGGTGACAAAGCCCAGCCGCCCGCCGGGCCGCACCAAGGCTGCGGCAAGGTCCAGCAGCCGCGACTGGATCGCGGCGTAGCGCGCCAGCTGGTCTGGCGTCAGCCGCCAGCGCGCTTCCGGGTTGCGCCGCCAGGTGCCGGTGCCCGAACAGGGCGCGTCAACCAGCACCGCATCGGCCTGGCCCATCAGGTCCGCCAGGGCGTCAGCCTCCTGGTTGGGATTGAGCAGGCGGGTCTCGGCAATCGTCACCCCGGCGCGGGCGGCGCGGGGTTCCAGCCGCGATAGCCGTGCGCGATCAACATCGCAGGCGATCAGCCGGCCGCGGTTGTCCATCGCCGCTGCCAGCCCAAGCGTCTTGCCGCCTGCCCCTGCGCACAGATCGATCACCAGCTCACCCGGCTCCACCCCCAACGCCATGCAGACCAGCTGCGACCCGGCATCCTGCACCTCGATCTGGCCGTTCACATAGGCCTGCCAGCTTTCCACGTTCGTGCCGTGGGGCAGGCGCAGGCTATCAGGCGCAAGGCCGGGTTCGGCCGGTTCGGGGAGTTCCAGCGTGGCGCGATCCGCCTTCAGCCGGTTAACCCGCAGATCAAGCGGAGCGCGACCCAGCAAGGCCCGCGCGGCGTCACCGGCGATCCCGCTGTCGGCCAGTGCCGCTGCCAGCCAGACCGGCGCAATGCCGCCATCCGCAACCGGTTCGCCCGCGGCAATCGGCTGCGGCCCATGGCCCGTCCCATCGAACAGACCAGCAATCGCGGCATCATCCTGCGCCAGCCGCAGCATCGCGGCGCGGCCATTTACCGGGACCGGACCGCAGGCCCGGATCGCGGCATAGACCAGTTCGCGCACGGCGCGCCGGTCCTTGCTGCCGGCAAAGCGGCGGGTGCGGAACCAGTCGCTGACGACCCGGTCCGCGGGTGCGCCATTGGCGCGTGCGGCAGCGATCACCAGATCGAGGATCTCGATCGCCGCCTGAACCCGCGCACCTGGGG
>CAWUNP010000213.1:0-3762 GCA_963923805.1 uncultured Novosphingobium sp.
GTGTATAAGAGACAGGCAGCAGCAGCGTGCGGATCGCGGCCGAGCGGCTGGCGCTGGGCACGGCCTTTTCGGTCGCCCCGGTCAGTTCATAGATGCGAGCCACGGCCTTGTTGAAGCCCAGCGCGGCAATGTCCTGCGTCACGGCGTGGACGGTCTGGTGGCTCTTGCGATCGAGCGCCTTGTCCTCGCCGGTCGCGGCGACATCGTATTGGCCGAACAGGCGCCACAGCCGCTGGACGAAGCGGGCGCAGCCTTCGATCCCGGCTTCCGACCAGGGCAGGTCGCGTTCCGGCGGGCTGTCGGAAAGCATGAACCAGCGCACCGCGTCGGCCCCGTACTGGGCAATGATGTCGTCCGGATCGACGACATTCTTCTTGCTCTTCGACATCTTGATGACCCGGCCGATTTCCACCGGCTGGCCATCAGCCTTGAGCTTCGCGCTATCGCCGCCGCGATCAATTTCGCCGGGGCTGAAGTAGATCGGCTGGCCATTGGCCGGGTCAACGCGCGAATAGGTCTCGTGCGTCACCATGCCTTGCGTGAACAGGCTGGCGAAGGGCTCCTTCACGTCGATCAGGCCGATATGGTTGAGCGCGCGGGTCCAGAAGCGGGCGTAGAGCAGGTGCAAGATCGCGTGTTCGATCCCGCCGATATACTGTTCCACCGGCAGCCATTGCTTGATCACGTCCGGATCGAAGGGGCGGTCACCCGGCTGGCTGGCAAAGCGCAGGAAGTACCACGAGGAGTCGACGAAGGTGTCGAGCGTGTCGGTCTCGCGCTCGGCCGGCTTGCCGCACTTCGGGCAGTCGACGTGCTTCCACGTCGGGTGGCGCAGCAGCGGGTTGCCCGGCACGTCAAAGCTGACGTCTTCAGGCAGGGTCACCGGCAGCTGGCTTTTCGGCACCGGCACCACGCCGCAGTCACCGCAATGGATGAACGGGATCGGCGTGCCCCAATAGCGCTGGCGCGAGACGCCCCAGTCGCGCAGGCGGTACTGGGTTTCGCCCTGGCCCCAGCCATCATGCGTGGCCTTGGCGATTACTGCGGCCTTGGCTTCGTCGATGGACATGCCGTCAAGCCATTCGGAGTTCACGATCCGGCCCGGGCCGGTATAGGCCTCATCGCCATTGAACTCGGCATCAGCCAGCTCGCCATCGGCCACAACGCGGGTGACGGGCAGCTCGTACTTGCGGGCAAAGTCAAGGTCGCGCTGGTCGTGCGCCGGGCAGCCGAAGACCGCGCCGGTGCCGTAATCCATCAGCACGAAGTTCGCGACATAGACCGGCAGGTGCCATGATTTCTTGAGCGGGTGCTCCACCGAATAGCCGGTGAAGAAGCCCTTCTTCTCGGCGGTTTCCAGCTCGGCCGCAGTCGTGCCGCCCTGCTTGCATTCGGCGATGAAGGCCTCCAGCTCGGGCGAATCCGCGGCGAGCTGCTGGGCGAAGGGATGGTCCGCCGCAATCGCGACGAAGCTGGCGCCGAACATCGTATCGGGCCGGGTGGTATAGACCTCGATCCCGTCCGGGCTATCGACGAAGTGGAACTTGCAGCGCAGACCTTGCGACTTGCCGATCCAGTTCTCCTGCATCAGCCGGACCTTCTCGGGCCAGTCCTTGAGCTCGCCCAGGCCGCTCAGCAGATCGTCGGCGAACTGGGTGATCTTGAGGAACCACTGGTTGAGCTTGCGCTTTTCAACCAGCGCGCCCGAACGCCAGCCGCGCCCGTCGATCACCTGTTCGTTGGCCAGCACGGTCATGTCGACCGGGTCCCAGTTGACCGCCGATTCCTTGCGGTAGACCAGCCCGGCGGCATAGAGATCGAGGAACAGCGCCTGTTCCTGGCCGTAATAGTCGGGCTCGCAGGTCGCCAGTTCGCGGCTCCAGTCGAGCGCGAAACCGAGCCGCTTGAGCTGGGCCTTCATGTTGGCGATGTTGTCACGGGTCCAGCCGCCGGGGTGGACGCCCTTTTCCATCGCGGCGTTTTCGGCCGGCATGCCGAAGGCGTCCCAGCCCATCGGATGGAGAACTTCAAAGCCCTGCATCCGCTTGGTCCGCGCCAGCACGTCACCCATGGTGTAGTTGCGGACGTGGCCGATATGGATCCGGCCCGACGGGTAAGGGAACATCTCCAGCACGAAGGAGCGCGGCTTGTTGCTCGCATCGTCGGCGCGGAAGGTCTGGCGTTCGTCCCACGCCTGCTGCCAGCGCGAATCGGCACTGGACGGATCAAAGCGTCCGGACTCTGAATTTTGGCTCGTCATGGCCTGCCCTCTACCCGCTGTGCGCGGCTTGTCGAGGGGGGTCGATCAGTCGGCAACAGCACCCCGGCGCAGGTCACGCGCCTTGGTCAGGATGATGTCTTCCAGCTTCTGCACCGTTGCGGCCTGCACCGGGGCATCAACCCAGACGCCGTTCTGCGCGACCTGGCGGCTGGCGGCAACGCGCAGGGCATCGGCGCGCAGGTCCTGATCGAGGATGGTCACGGTAACCTTCATCCGCTCACCCGCGTTGTTCGGGTTGGCATACCAGTCGGTCACGATCACGCCGCCATTGCTATCAGTCTGGAGCATCGGCATGAAGCTGAGCGCTTCAAGGCTGGCGCGCCACAGGTAGCTGTTGACCCCGATCGTGGTGATCTTCGAGGCCGCGAGATCGGCCTTGGGGCGATCCTTGCCGCCGCAGCTGGCCAGGGCCAGCGCCGCCATGGCAACCAGGCCGGCGCGGCCGATGCGGGAAAAGGTGCTCTGGCCGGAAATGACGGTCATCATGGTCACGATACGATCCTGTTGTGGCGAGAGCAGCGGCTCCGCACGAAACCTGCGCAGCCTCTATAGCCAAGGCGGCAAGGGCGGCAAGTGTACATTGGCCGCCAGCGTGGTGAACCCGCCATGAATGCAGCCACCTAGACCCCGGTTAACGCACAATTCATGGCGCAGGGGCGAGATAGTGCTTGGATTCCGGGGCTGATCGCGCGAAAATCGGCGAGTCCCGTTTTGGGGTAACCAGCGAGCATCATGACCGTGACCAGGACCATTGCCGGCAATCAGACGAAGGGGCGCAGCGCTGCCTCGGCGTTCTTGCTGGCGGCCACGGTGACCGTCCTGGCCCTGCCCAGCGCGGTTCTGGCGCTGTCGATCGGGATCGGCCCCAAGCTGTCGGCCCCGTCAGAGGTGACCGACGATGGCTTTGAACCGGCCCGCGTCGATCCGCGACTGGCCCGCTCGATCTCGGTTCGCGCGCTCGGGGCCGGACAGACATTCCGCTTCACGCCCGGCGCGGCACCCAACCGCCTTGATCGCTCCGTTACCGTTGCCGTGCGGCTGGATGGCCGGATGTCGCGCACCGGACGGAGTGCGCTGGCATCGAGCGATGGCGGCTTCCGGATCGCTCCAACAGCCTACAGCCTGGGCGTGTCGCGCGGTTACAAGGGCTTTGCCCAGAACGGTGCCGCGGTCAGCGAACTGCGGCGGATGGAGCTGCCCGATCTGGCCAGTTTCAAGCCGTCGCCGGGGGCCAAGGAAGATCCTTCGCGTTTCACCCCGCGAATTGCGCTTGATGGCCGCGAACCGGCCGGCCGTTCGCCGCGCACCTTGCAAGGTCAGGCCGACGAGATGGTCGATCTGGGCGGCTCCTATCGCCTGACCCGCAACCTGAACGTGACCGCCGGGGTGCGCAGCACCTCCGAGCGTGACCGGCTCGCTCCGCTCAGCGATGGCCGCAAGGATAACCAGGCGGTTTACGTCGGCACTCAGTTCAAGTTCTG
>CAWUNP010000214.1:0-3751 GCA_963923805.1 uncultured Novosphingobium sp.
CCCCGCCTGCGCGGGGGCGCAGCTTCTGCGAAAGCCGGTCCGGCCGGATCGCCGCCGTTCTCATCAGCGAAGAACAGGGTGCGCCCACTGTCCCAGTCTTTCAGCAAGGCCTCCAGCTTCACCGGCGCCAGCAGTTCAGGCAGGGCGGTGCGGGCGCATTGCTCCGCGGCCTCGGTCAAGATTGTCGTAGCGCGCTCCAGGTTGAGCTTGTCGGCCACGCAGCGGCGGGTCAGCACCGGCTGGATCCGCGCCACGCCCAGTTCGCAGGCCTTTTCCAGCACCAGATCAAACCGGTCCTTCTTGAGCAGCGCGGCGCAGAGCGTGAAATCGGGCACCGCTTCGCGCGGGCGGAGCAGGCTCTCGACCGAGAGCAGGACATCGCGCTTGCCCGCCTCGATCGCCCGTGCGGCCCATTCGCCGGTCACATTGTCGCACAGCACCACGGCATCGCCGGGACCGATCCGCATCACCCGGCCCAGGTAATGCGCCTGCGGCCCCTCGATGTTGACCTGCGCGCCTTCGGCCAGCACCTGTCTGACAAACAGGCGCGGTGCAGACTTGGGCGGCCAGGCGGGCGTAGCGGGCATGACGCGCCTCTACCCTATCCGTCATCCCCGCGAAAGCGGGGACCCATCGCCTGTTCCCGGCGTCATCGCCTTGTTTGCCATGATTGAAGTTGGGTCCCCGCTTTCGCGGGGATGACGATGGCTGTAGGGGACGTTTGGTATGTCTAACCCTGCCGAAATCGTCCCCGATACCGAACACCGCGGCTTTGTTGCTGCGCTGCCGCCGCGCGCGCGGGATTTCGCCCAGTTGGCGCGATTTGACCGGCCGATCGGCTGGTGGCTGCTGTTCTGGCCATGCGCCTGGGGGCTGCTGTTGGCTGGTGGGGAGAGCCGGTGGGATCTGCTGCTGTGGTTCCTGCTCGGCTCGATCGCCATGCGCGGGGCGGGCTGCGTCTATAATGATATCGTCGATGCCGATCTGGACCGGCAGGTTGCCCGCACCGCCGCGCGGCCAGTGGCGAGCGGCCGGGTCAGCAAAGGCGCGGCCTGGGCCTGGCTGCTGTCGCTGTGCGGCGTGGGTCTCATCGTGCTGCTGCAATTGCGCTGGCAGGCGCAGCTGGTCGCGCTGGGCAGTCTGGCGCTGGTGGCGGCCTATCCCTTCATGAAGCGGGTCACCGGCTTCCCGCAGGCCTGGCTCGGACTGGTCTTTACTTGGGGCGTCCCGGTCGGCTGGTTTGCGGTGAGCGAGTGGAACCTTGCGACCATGGCCGCGCTCTATGCGGGGGCCGTGCTGTGGTGCATTGGCTATGACACGATTTACGCCTGTCAGGACCGTGAGGACGATGCCTCGGTCGGGATCGGATCGAGCGCCTTGACACTCGGCCGCCACCTCAAGACCGGCGTGGCCGGGTTCTATGCCGGGGCAGTGCTGCTCTGGGCGCTGGCCTTCTGGCTGCTCCGGCCCGACTGGCTGGCACTGCTCGCGCTGTTGCCCGCTGCGCTGCATCTTTGCTGGCAGGTGCTAACGCTGAACGATGCAGACGCCGAAAATGCTTTGGCCCGGTTCCGCTCGAACCGGATGGCAGGCTTGCTCGTGGCGCTGGCCTGCTGGGTCGTCGGCAATGCGTGAGTTTTGGGCCTGATGTGCAACCTCTATCGCATGACCAAGGGCACGGCTGAGGTTGCCGCGCTGTTCGCGGTGGAGGACGCCGCGGCTGGCAGCAATTTCGCGACCGAGCTTTATCCCGGCTATCCCGGACTGGTGGTTGAAGGCGGACGCTTGCGGGCGATGAACTGGGGTCTGCCCGTGGCGCTGACCGGCAAGCAGGGGCAGAAGCTGAAACCCAAGCCGGTGACCAATGCCCGCGATGACAAGCTGCTCACCCCGTTCTGGCGTGACAGTTTTGCCCGGCGCCGCTGCCTGATCCCGGTCACCCAGTGGGCGGAACCGCAGGGGCCGAGCGGGCGGATGACCCGCAGCTGGTATTCTCTGCCCGATACCGAAGTGATGGCCGTCGCCGGGCTGTGGCGGCCGACCGAGGAATGGGGTGATTGCTTTGCCATGGTCATGGCCGACAGCTGCCCCGCTACGGCCGAGGTGCATGACCGGATGCCGGTGATCCTGACCCGCGACAGCTGGGAAACCTGGACCGGCGGCTCGATCGACCATGCGCTCGACCTGTGCCAGACCTGGCGCGGACCGCTGCTGGCCGATCACACCGGAGATCGCTGGGTGGATGGTGTGTCGATCGGGCGACAGGATAGTTTGCTTTAGGTTCAGATGCCTAGGGATCGTTCCGTAAAAATCGCTTTACGATCTTAAAACCTAAACATAGCTTGAGGTCATCGTAATTCGGGCCTGCCAGGGGTGCGCCGATGGACAAGAATGACCTGCTGCCGATTGGCGAACTTGCGCGGCGCACCGGCCTCGCCGTATCGGCGATCCGGTTCTATGAAGATCAGGGTCTGATCCAGGCCACGCGCACCAAAGGCAATCAGCGGCGCTTCCTGCGCAGCGACATTCGCCGCCTGAGCTTCATCCTGATCGCGCAAAAGCTGGGGCTGGGCCTGACCGAGATCGAGGCCGAACTTTCGGCCCTGCCGCAGGGCCGCACGCCATCACTGACGGATTGGCAAAAGCTCAGCCGCTCGGTCCGCGTCGCGCTCGATGCCAAGATCCAGTTGCTCAATCGGACGCGGGCGAAGCTCGATGAATGCATCGGCTGCGGCTGCCTCAGTCTGGAACGGTGCAGGCTGGTTAACCGCGACGACCGCGCCGGGGCGGGCGGCACGGGGCCGCGGTTCGTGCTGGATTAACTACTCCGCCGCCAGCAACTGTTCCGCACCCTCAAGGTCAACACTGACCAGTCGGCTGACCCCACGCTCGACCATGGTCACGCCGAACAGGCGGTGCATGCGGCTCATCGTCACGGCGTTGTGGGTGACTATCAGGTAGCGGGTGTCGGTTTCCTTGGTCATCGCTTCCAGCAGGTCGCAGAAGCGTTCGATATTGGCATCGTCAAGCGGGGCGTCGACTTCGTCGAGCACGCAGATCGGGGCCGGGTTGGTCAGGAACAGCGCAAAGATCAGCGCGACGGCGGTCAGCGCCTGTTCGCCGCCGGATAGCAGCGTGAGCGAGGTCAGGCGCTTGCCCGGCGGCTGGGCGTAGATCTCAAGACCGGCTTCCAGCGGATCGTCGCTGTCGACCAGCGCGAGATGGGCCTGGCCGCCTTCGAACAGTTTGGAGAACAACCGCTGGAAGTGGGTGTTGACCGCTTCGAAGGCGGCGCGCAGCCGTTCACGACCTTCCCGGTTGAGGTTGCCGATCGAGCCGCGCAGCCGCAGCACGGCTTCGGCCAGTTCGGCCTGTTCGGAAATGCTCGCCCCGTGCCGCGCCTCGACCTCGGCCAGTTCGTCTGCGGCGATCAGGTTGACCGGGCCGATCCGCTCGCGGTCGGCCACCAGCTTGTCATGCTCGGCGCTTTCCTGTGCCGACGGGCCGACTTCGGCGGCAACGAATTCGAACCGTTCGGGCAGCAGCGGCGGCGGGCACTGGAAGCGCTCGCCCGAAATCCCCGCCATTTCGGCGCGGCGGGCCTCCTCGTTTTCGGCCCGCGCGGCGGCACCGGCGCGCCCCTCGCGCGATGTGGCGAGGGCTTCGTTGGCCTCGGCAAAGCGGCTCTCGACCGCGCGGGCGGCATCCCCAAGATCGCTGACCTTGGCTTCGGCCGTGGCCAATTCGGCGG
>CAWUNP010000215.1:0-3742 GCA_963923805.1 uncultured Novosphingobium sp.
ACGAAGGCGAAGCGGGCGGACTTGATCCGTCGTTGCTGCCGCCTGCGATCGGCAGCCGTGACGCAGCGCCCGCCGCTGCCGCGGAAGGTGAAGCCGAGGCCAAGCCGCGCCGCAAGGTGGTGCGCCGCAAGCCTTCGGCTGACGAAACGCTCGAATCTGCAGAATAAGGCAGGACAGGCTCTAGCTTGCCCCGCTGGCTGGACCTCGTTCTGACCCATCCCCGCAAGACCGCGCTGGTCCTGGGGGTGCTTGCCGCCACCGGATTCCAGCCGCTGGGCCTCTGGCCGCTGACCCTGCTGGCGCTGGCCGGCCTGATCGCGCTGGTGCGTCGTGCGCCCGGCTGGAAGCAGGCGGCCCTGATCGGCTGGTGCTTTGGGCTCGGCCATTTCAGCCTGGGCAACAACTGGATCGCAACGGCCTTTACCTATCAGGCCAATATGCCGGCCTGGCTGGGCTGGGTGGCGGTGGTGCTGCTATCGCTTTACCTTGCGGTCTACCCTGCGCTTGCCGCCGTGATCGGCTGGCAGGCGCGGCGATCCGGCGCGGGTCTGGTGCTGACATTCGCCGCGGGCTGGATTGTCAGCGAATGGTTGCGCGGCTGGGTCTTCACCGGCTTTGCCTGGAACCCGCTGGGCGTGGCCGCGCTGGGCGGGTTTGATCGCCCTGGCCTGGCTTTGCTCCTGCCCTGGCTGGGGACCTATGCACTATCCGGACTGGTAATCCTGCTGGCTGGATGCTGGTGGCAGGCCGGCATGCGGGGCCAGCGCGATCTGCGCGGTGCGGCGCTGATCCTGGTGTCGCTGGTGGCGGTGCTGGCGCCGCAAGCCGTCCAGCCGCAGGCGGAATTGTCGGCGCGGCGCTATACCCTGGTCCAGCCCGATATCCGGCAGGACGTGCTGAACGATCCGGCCTGGTTCGAATGGCAATTCCAGCGTTATGCGGAGCTTTCGCGCCCGCGCCCTGGCGATGGCAAACGGCTGGTGCTGTGGTCTGAATCCGGGGTGCCGGACTACCTTCGCGGTGGCTATCCCGAGCGGTACTACTTCGACACGTTCGGTAATGATCCGGCCTTGGCGCGGGCTCGGCTGGCGCGGGTAATCGGCAGTGATGCCATGCTGCTTACCGGCACGGTCGATCTGGAATTCAAGCGCGGGCAGGTGGTGGGCGCGCGCAATGCGGTAACTGCGCTGGATGGCACCGGCGCGATCCGTGGCAGCTATGCCAAAGCCCACCTGGTGCCTTACGGCGAATATCTGGCCCTGCGCTGGTTGCTTGAGCCGCTGGGCGTGGCGCGGCTGGTTCCGGGCGGGATCGATTTCTGGCCGGGGCCTGGTCCGCAGACGCTGGACCTGGGTGAGCTTGGCGCTGTCGGCGTGCAGATTTGCTATGAGATCATCTTCTCGGGTGAGGTGGTGGATCCGCGCCATCGCCCGGACTTCCTGTTCAACCCTTCGAACGACGGCTGGTTCGGCGCCTGGGGTCCGCCACAGTTTCTGGCCCAGACCCGGTTGCGGGCGATCGAGGAAGGGCTGCCGGTTCTGCGTTCCACCACGACTGGTATTTCTGCAGTCATCGACGGACGCGGTGTGGTGCGCCAACACGTCCCGCGGCTGGTCCCGGGGCGGCTCGACGGACAGGTGCCGGTGGCGCTGGCGCCCACCCTGTTCTCTCGCCTTGGCAATATGTTGCCGCTTGGCTGGGCGATACTTCTTCTTGTCGCAGGGGTGGTTGCCAGTCGCTCGCGAAGGAGCTAGAGAGGTGATATAAAGATTTCTTTATATCGAGGACGCGATGCGCACCGACTACCTCTTCACCTCCGAAAGCGTTTCCGAAGGCCATCCGGACAAGGTGGCGGACCAGATCTCGGATTCGATCGTCGACCTGTTCCTGGCGAAGGATCCGGAAGCGCGCATCGCCTGCGAAACGCTGACCACGACCCAGCTGGTCGTCCTGGCGGGCGAGATCCGTTGCAAGGGCGTGTTCGAGGACGGCAAATGGGTTCCCGGCGCCAAGGAAGAGATCGAGGCGACCGTGCGCAAGACCGTGCGCGAGATCGGTTACGAGCAGGACGGCTTCCATTGGGAGAAGTTTGAATTCATCAACCGCCTGCACGGCCAGTCGGCCCACATCGCCCAGGGTGTCGACGCGAGCGACAACAAGGATGAGGGCGCGGGTGATCAGGGCATCATGTTCGGTTACGCCACCGACGAAACGCCCGACCTGATGCCGGCGACGCTTTACTACAGCCATAAGATCCTGGAACGGATGGCGGCAGACCGACATTCGGGCGCGGCTCCGTTCCTAGAACCCGATGCCAAGAGCCAGGTGACCTTGCGCTATGAGGGCAGCCTGCCCGTCGCTGCGACGGCCGTGGTGGTCAGCACCCAGCACGCACCGGGCTATGATGAAGGGGACAAGGAGGCCGAGCTCCACGCCTATGTGAAGCGCGTCGTCGCCGAAGTGATCCCGCCGGTGCTCCTGCGCGAAACCGAATACTTCATCAACCCGACCGGCAGCTTCGAGATCGGCGGACCCGATGGTGATGCCGGCCTGACCGGGCGCAAGATCATCGTTGATACCTATGGCGGTGCGGCCCCGCACGGCGGCGGCGCGTTCAGCGGCAAGGACCCGACCAAGGTTGACCGTTCGGCCGCCTATATTACCCGCTACCTCGCCAAGAACGTCGTCGCCGCAGGCCTGGCCACGCGCTGCACGATCCAGCTGGCCTATGCGATCGGCGTTTCCAAGCCGCTCTCGCTCTATGTCGATACGCATGAGACCGGCACCGTGGGCGATGACAAGATCGAGACCGCGATCCTGGGCCTGGCCAAGCTGGGCGGCCTGACCCCGCGCTCGATCCGCACCCACCTTGGCCTCAACAAGCCGATCTACAAGCCGACTGCCGCCTATGGCCACTTCGGTCGCAAGGCCGAGGGCGATTTCTTCCCGTGGGAACGCACCGACCTGGTCGAAGATCTCAAGGCGGCGCTGGGCTGACTCGCCGGACTGTCTATCTGCACGGCCTGCCGGGTGCGCCAGCCGAACTGTCGTTGGCGGGGCCGGGCAGCGCGTGGGCCAATCCTGCGCAAGTGTTTGCCCCTGATCGCATGGCGACGCCCGGCGGGCTAACTGCCCTGACGCAACAGATCATGGACCAGTCCGGCGGGAAGGCTGTCAACCTGGTTGGCTTCTCGCTGGGTGGCGCAGCTGCGCTGCGCCTGGCTCCGCTGCTCGGGGGCAGGGTCGCCCGGATCGACTTGATCGCCCCGGCAGCACCACTCTGCTTAGGCGACTTCCTGCCCGACATGGCAGGCGGCGCGCTGTTCGGTATGGCTCACGATCAGCCCCGGCTGTTCTCCCTGATCTGCCGTGTTCAGGCTCTGGCCGCATGGGCCGCGCCAGCCTTGCTGGCCAAGATGCTGCTCGCGGACACCCGCGGCGCAGATCGGCAGTTGGCTGGCGAGCCAGCGTTCCGCGCCATGCTTGGTGCGATCCTGCGGCAGACTTTCGCCAGCGGCAGTGCGGCCTACCGGGCCGAGATTGCCGCCTATGTCAGCGATTGGCAGCAGGCGCTCGACCAGGTGACGCAGCCGGTGGCGATCTGGCAGGGCGATCAGGACAACTGGGTGCCGCCGGAAATGGCCAGCGCCTTGGCTGAGCGTCTGAAAGGCGCGCAGCTTACGCTGCTCCCCGGCCTCTCCCACTATTCTGCGCTGCGGTGGTATCTGAACCGGTTCAGCCC
>CAWUNP010000216.1:0-3700 GCA_963923805.1 uncultured Novosphingobium sp.
GATCGGCACTTCGGTGCGGATATTGGCCTCGCTCAGCGTCGGGGCGATCATCATGCCCGACAAGAGCTTGAGCGATTCATCCAGCTTGGCCGGCGTGGCATTGGGCAGGTCCAGCTTGTAGGTGGTCGAAACCGCGCTGGTTTCGGCATTGGTATCGCTGCCAAAGGTGGCGCCCAGCCGCTGCCAGGTGGGAATGGCGGCACCTTCGGCCAGATAGCGTGACTGGCGGAACACCAGATGTTCCAGCAAGTGCGCGAAACCCCGTTCCCGCTCTTCCTCATGCAAGGAACCGACATCCATCCGCACGCGGATTGCCACCTGACCCGGCGGCACGCCGTTCTTGCGCACGGCATAGCGAACCCCGTTGGCGAGTTCGCCGAAGACCCATTCCTTGTCCTGCGGCACATCGCTGCCGCGGTAGAGCCAGGGGCCGGTTGCCGGTTGTGCCGGCGCTGCGACAGGAGCAGCAGCCTTGCGCACCTTGGCCGGGACGCTGTTCTGGGCGGCGATTGGCTGGACGCCCAGCGCCAGCAAGGGAAGGGTCAGAACGATACGGCGCAAAGCGCTGAATGGGAAACGCATGGATCGGCTATAAGCCCCGCAAAGGTGAAGGGCCAGTGAATAGCCATTGGCCTTTTGCGGTTCCCCAAAAGCAGAAGGGGGCCGTTGCCCGCCCCCTTCGCCGTTGTTCCTTGCGGTTCAGCTTACCACTTGAAGCGGAGCGAGGCCCCGTAAGTGCGCGGCTGGTTCGGATAGGCCGAGACCGAGCCCGACTGTGCCACCGAATCGAAGATCTGGATCAGGTAGCGGTTGTCGGTGAGGTTGCGGCCCCACAGGGTCAGCTCGACGCCGTTTTCCATGGCATAGGTCAGCGAGGCGTTAAGCTCGTCAACCTTGCGGGTGAACGGACGGGCGGCATCGAAGGCCGGCTGGTTGGTGATCACCTGGCCCAGCGCGTTGCGCTGGATGAAGGCCGGGAGACCTTCGGTGATCTGGACCTTCGATTCCGCGTGCCAATCGCCACGCAGGATCACGCGGTCACCATTGCCAAGGTTCTGGACCCACTGTGCACCGATCGTGGTCGACAGCTTGGGGATGCCGGCCGGGCGGGTGCCCGACAGATCGCCCACGGCCGAAGCGGTAAAGCTGTCATACTTCGGATTGAGGTAGACCAGCGCGACGTTCAGCGTCAGGGCATCGACCGGCTTGATCATGCCGTCGAATTCGATCCCCTTGGTCGACTGCTTGCCGGCATTGGCCAGCGCAAAGCCGGTGCCGGTGAAGACGTTCGACTGGAAGCCGGTGATGGTCTGCTTGAACAGCGTCAGGTTGGCGCTGGCCATGCCCCAGTTCGCCTTGACGCCCAGTTCGAGCACCTTGGCATTTTCCGGACCGGCATAGCGCGAACCGGTGGTCAGGTTCGGTAGGGCCAGGCCGGCCGTGCGGATGGCGGGGAGGTCAGCGGCCAGCGGACGGCTGTCGCGCGAGAGGTTGAACGAGCTCGCCTTGAAGCCGGTCGCATAGGACACATAGGTGTTGATCGTATCGTTCAGTTCGTAGGCAAGGCGGGCCGTCCAAGTCCACTTGCCGTCACGCGACTGGCCGTTTTCGACCGCGTTCGGGATGTTCAAGAACGGCGGCAGGAACTGCAGCGCGCGCAGGCCGAGCAGCGGGTTGACCGCCGGGTTGGCGGCATTGGCCGCGGCATAGGCCGTCGAACCGGCAACGATCTGGCTGTAAGCAGCCGGCTGGGCCGCTGCGAAACCGGCGATCTGGGCCGCATTGGCCGTACCGACGCCAAGCAGGCCACCAACCTGCTGGGCAATCGCGGTGCTGCGGATCACCGCACCGCCGATCGCCACAAAGTCCAGCGCCGAGAAGGTATCGGTGCTGACCGTGGCCGTGGTCACATCCTTGCGGTCCTTGGTATAGTTGCCGCCCAGCGTGACAGTCAGCTTGTCACCCAGCTTCACGTCGAGATTGCCGAACAGCGACCAGGCCTGGTTGTCCATCTGGGTGTTGTCGAAGATGCCCTGGCCGGTCTTCTGGAAGGTACCGACCGGCACGCCGAGGATCGCGGATTCCACCTGGGCAATCGCCCCGCCCGACAGCAGGTTCGCATAGGGGCGGAACTGCGTGCCATAGGTCAGCGCGTTGTTATACTTGACGTGCTCGTCAAAGTAGAACCCGCCGATCATCAGATCGACAATGTTCAGGAAGCTGGCGTTGAGGCGCAGTTCCTGGGTCAGGGTATCGATGTTCACATCGCCGCGGTTCTGGCCGATCAGGTCACCGCTGGTGAAGTCGGAATCCTGATTGGTCAGGTTCGTGCTGCTGCGATAGGCGCTGATCGAGGTCAGCTTGAGCGGGCCAAACTGATAGTCGACCTGGCCCGAAAGGCCCCAGTTCTGGATATCGTTAGTCGACGGGAAGTTCGAATAGGCGACGCCCGCGAAGGGGGTTGCCGCGCTGTTGACCTTGCCGCCCAGCGCTTCGATCGCGCTGGTCGCGGCCGAACGGCGCACGTTGACAACGGCGCAGCACACTTCGTCGATCTTGTCGTAGTCGGCGATTAGGCGAACCTTGAGCGAATCCGTCGGTTCGATGCGCAGCTGGCCGCGGACGAACCAGCGGTCACGTTCGTTGGCCGAACCGTTATAGCCCAGGTCGGTGATGTAACCGTCACGCTTGTTGATCCCGCCGGCGATGCTGGCGGCAACCTTGTCGCTGATCGGACCGGTGACATAGCCCTTGAGGACCAGGGCATCGTAGTTGCCATAGCTGGCTTCGACGCTGCCCTTGAAATCGAACGACGGCTCGCGGGTGACCATCGAGATCACGCCGGCGCTGGCGTTCTTGCCGAACAGCGTCGACTGCGGACCGCGCAGCACTTCAACGCGCTGCACATCGGGCAGATCGCCAATCTGGGCGGCGGTGCGGCTGCGGTAGACGCCATCGACGAAGACGCCGACCGACGGCTCGATGCCGGGGTTGTTGGCGCCGTTGCCGAAGCCGCGGATGATGAAGTTGGTGTTGGCGCTGGACTGCAGCTGCGAGACGCGCAGGGCCGGAACGAGGGTCTGGAGATCCTTGAGGTCACGGATCTGGGCGCGCTCGATCGTTTCGGCCGTGGTCACCGAAACGGCGACCGGGACGTCCTGGAGGGTCTGTTCACGCTTGGTCGCGGTAACAACGATTTCGTTGCCTTCGACGACATCAGCCTCGGGAGCGGCGGGAGCCGGCTGGGCTTCCTCGACCTTGGCTTCCTGAGCGTAAGCGGTTGCGGGGAGGGCGACGGCGCCGAGCAGGGCGGCGCGGATGAGATGCTTTTTCATGGGGCGCGCCTCTAACGCCTGCGATTCAAAATACCAATACCTGCGAATACCCGTAGCGATATCCCCGATTGACTTGCCCGGACGGCGCTCTTCGGCTAGGGGCGCGCCAGCTAAATGTTGCGGCGCAGCAAAACCGCCGCCCTCTCCTGAACCGAAGGCCTACCGAATGTCCGCCCCGCTGCCGCTGCGCAATATCGCCATTATCGCCCACGTTGACCATGGCAAGACCACCCTGGTTGACCAGCTTTTCCGCCAGTCCGGCACCTTCCGCGACAACCAGCGCGTCGAAGAGCGGGCGATGGATTCCAACGACCTCGAAAAGGAGCGCGGGATCACCATTCTGGCCAAGTGCACCTCGGTTGAAT
>CAWUNP010000217.1:0-3699 GCA_963923805.1 uncultured Novosphingobium sp.
ATCCCTATCGCGGCTTCCTGCCCTCGACCGGGCGTCTGGTGCGCTACCAGCCGCCGGTACCGGGCTGGGAGGATGATGGCGAAGCCAACGGCCGCCGCGGGCTGGGCGGGGTGCGCGTCGATGACGGCGTCTATGAAGGCGGCGAAGTCTCGATGTTCTATGACCCGATGATCGCCAAGCTGATCACCTGGGGCCAGACCCGTGACGAAGCGGCCGACCTGCAGATCGCGGCGCTTGACCGGTTCCAGCTGGAAGGGCTGGGCCACAACGTCGATTTCGTCTCCGCGATCATGCAGCACCCGCGCTTCCGTTCGGGCGAGCTGACCACCGGCTTCATCGCCGAGGAGTATCCGGACGGCTTCACCGGCGCTGCGACCGATGCCGAAACGCTCAAGCACCTGGCTGCGATCGCCGGCTTCATCGCCACCGCCCGCGCCGACCGCGCGCGGCAGGTGGACCAGCAGCTCGATGGTGAGCTTGAGCCGCCCTATGACTGGTCAATCAAGATCGGCGATCACACCTTTGCCGTCAGCCTGGATGAGGAGATCACCGTCGATGGCGAGGAAGTCGACCTGGCACTGGAATACACCCCGGGCGAGCGGCTGGTTGAGGCCGAGGTGGGCGAGATCAGTTATGGCGTGAAGGTCGAAACGACCCGCACCGGCCTGACCATGACCACCCGCGGGGCGATCCACAAGGTGCAGATCCTGCCCGCCAGCATTGCCCACCTGACGCAGCACATGATCGAGAAGGTCCCGCCAGACCTTTCGAAGTTCCTGATCTGCCCGATGCCGGGCCTGCTCGTTTCGCTCAACGTGGCGGAAGGGGACAAGGTGGAGGCCGGGCAGCCGCTGGCCGTGGTCGAGGCGATGAAGATGGAGAACATCCTGCGCGCCGAGAAGGCCGCAACGGTCAAGAAGGTCAACGCCAAGGCGGGTGACAGCCTGGCGGTCGATGCGGTGATCCTGGAACTGGAATAGGGTAAGGACGCGGTTGATGGCCAGGTTTACGATCACTTGGACCGGGGCTGCGCTCCTGGCCCTCTCCGCACCCGCAGTGCTTGCTGCCGAGGACATGGTGGGCGGCACCTATGCCGTTACCGTCACGCCTGATGTCGTTTACGGCAAGGGCATGATCGGCGCGACGAGCGCCAGTCCGCACCTCCGTGATCTGAAGCTGGATGTCTATCGCCCAACAGCGAACGGCAAGCCGCTCGCCGGACGCCCAACTGTGGTGCTGGCCTTTGGCGGCGCGTTCCTGCGCGGGTCCAAGGGGACGATGCGGTTCGAGGAAGATGGCGCTTCGGACTCGTCGATGGGGGACTGGTGCCAAGCGCTTGCCGCCGCTGGCTACGTATGCCTGTCGATCGAGTACCGGCTGATGCCGGAGGATCCGGCGCTGCCAGCGGGGCTCGATCCGGCGATCCTGATGCCGAAGGCGATGCTCAAGGATCCGGTGGCAACCGCGCGGGTCGATGTCATCCGCGGGCGGATGGGTCTGCCCTTGCTAGACGATGCCAGCCGCGAGCAGCTGTGGAACACCGTCTTCGCCGCTGCGCAGGATCTGGGGGCAGCTGTCGGCTATGCCCGCAGCCATGCCGCAGAACTGGGGATCGATCCTGATCGCATTGCGATTGGCGGCTTCTCGGCCGGTGGAGCCAGCGCAGTGAATGTGGCCTATGGCTATGGCCTGCCGGTGCAGGCGGTGGTGTCATTCTCTGGCGGGATGGGCGGGTTTAACCTTGCCAAGTCGGCCAAGGCGGGGATGCCGCCAGCGCTGCTGATCACCGGGCAGAACGATCTGGAAGGCATCCAGCTGGGCAATCGCGGCGTGCAGACGATCCTTGGCGGCGCCGGAATCAAGACCGAGACCGCCTGGATGCCCGGCTTCGGACACTTCTATCCGATGGGCGCGCCCAGCCTTGGCAGCGACATGACCAAGCTGACGCTCAAGGCCCGCGTGCTCCGCTTCCTGGAGCGGACTCTGGCCAAGCCCAACTAGTCAACCAGCGCCACGGCCCGGATCCACCCGGCGCTGGCGCCTTCGATCTTTACCGGGAAGCAGCTCAGCGTGAAGCCGTGCGGGGGCAGGGCGGCCAGGTTGGTCAGCTTCTCGATCTGCCAATAGGGGCGGATGCGCCCGGCTTTGTGGCCTTCCCAGATGATCGCCGGATCGTGCTTCTCCGCCCAGAGGCGGGCAGTGTGGCTGAAGGGCGCATCCCAGCTCCAGGCATCGGTGCCGACCACCTCAACCCCGCGCTCGGTCAGCCACAGCGTCGCCTCTGCGCCCAGGCCGACGCCCTGATCGGTGAAGTTTTCGGTCCCGTAGACCGCGCCGGACTGGACCAGCACGATGTCGAGCGGTTGCAGCGTGTAGCCGATCCGGTCCAGCTCCGCCTCGACCTGCGCCGCGCTTACCACCGTGCCGTGGGGCAGGTGGCTGAAGTCCAGCTTCACGCCGGGGCGGAAGAAGCGGTCGAGCGGGGCTTCATCAATGCTCGGCGCCTTGCGGGCGCCGCTGTCCGTGGTCGAGTGATAGTGCCACGGGGCATCCATGTGGGTGCCGTTGTGGGTGGAGAGCGTCAGCGTCTCCACCGCCCAGCCTTCGCCATCGGGCAGGTCCTCTTGCTGCAGGCCCGGGAAGAACAGCGCGATCTGTTCCCAGCTGGTCTCGTGGGTGGTGTAGTGGATCTGCGGCCGCATCACCGGCGGGTCAGACACCACATCGTTGGTGATCGGGATCGAGAGGTCGATGAACTTGGTCATGGGGAGAGGATTGACCCGCTTTCCGTTTACGTCAATGTAAAGCGACATGTCCTTGCCAAAGACCCTTGCCGCCGCGCGGCCGATCGACGGTGGCTTTGCCGCCACCATCCCCGACGACTGGATGCAGGGCCGCACCAGCTATGGCGGCTTCTCGGCCGCGCTGGCGCTGGTTGCCGCCCAGCGCCTTGCCCCTGATCTGCCGCCGCTGCGTTCGGCCACGGTCAACTTCGTCGGCCCGCTGGCCGGCGCGGTTGAGGTGCGGGCCAAGATCCTGCGCCAGGGCCGCAACGCCAGCTGGATCAGCGCCGAGGTCGGCAATGAGAGCGGCGTCGGCCTGACCGCCACCTTCGTCTTCATGGGCCCGGTCGAAGCGAGCAACCTGCACCTGCACGAGGTGCCGATGCCCGCCCACACCGTGCCGCTGGACCAGGCCGTACCGCTGCCCGAGCGGGCCGGGCCCAGCTTTGCCCCCAATTTCGACCGCCGCTTTGCCCAGCCGCGCAGCGAGGCCAAGGTGCCCGAGATCCTCTGGTGGGAGCGGGTCAAGGACACGGAGGGGCTTGATCCGATGGTCGCCCTGATCCTCCTGGCCGATGCGCTCCCGCCCGGGGTCATGCCGCTGACCGGTTCGGTGCCGATCAGTTCGATGACCTGGCTGGTCAATCTGCTCACCCCGCTCCCGCAGACCGACGACGGCTGGTTCCTGCTTCAGGCGCTCGGCAACTATGCCGAGCAGGGCTGCTCAAGCCAGAACATGGCGATCTGGAACACCCGGGGCGAGGCTGTCGCCGTGGGGATGCAGTCGATCGCCGTGTTCGGCTGATCGCTTCGTTTGACTTCAAACACCGCTCGCCCTGAGCCTGTCGAAGGGCTGTGGATCACCCTTCGACCTGTCTCTTATACACATCTGACGCTGCCGACGATACTCCTTGTG
>CAWUNP010000218.1:0-3639 GCA_963923805.1 uncultured Novosphingobium sp.
GGCGAAGTGGCTGCATGAAACGGGGTGCTGCGGGTCAAACCGGCTGGTGTCAACCGCTGCGAAGCGCTTGCACCCGGCGGCGATGTTCCCTAGCCGTTCCGCGTGACCTTCCCCACCGACTCAGCTTCCGATCCCCTCCTTGATGGCCTTAACGCGCCGCAGCGCGAGGCTGTGATCACCACCGAAGGCCCGGTGCTGATGCTGGCCGGGGCCGGCACCGGCAAGACCGCGGCGCTGACCGCGCGGCTGGCCCATATCATCCGCAGCCGGCTCGCCTGGCCCAGCGAGATCCTCTGCGTCACCTTCACCAACAAGGCCGCGCGCGAGATGAAGGAGCGGGTCGGGCATCTGGTCGGCCCGGCGGTCGAAGGGATGCCCTGGCTGGGCACCTTCCACGCCATCGCCGCCAAAATGCTGCGCCGCCATGCCGAGCTGGCCGGGCTGCAATCGAACTATACGATCATCGATACCGATGATCAGCTGCGCGTGCTGAAGCAGCTGATCCAGGCCGAGGGGCTGGACGACAAGCGCTGGCCGGCGCGTCAGCTGGCGCAATGCATCGATCGCTGGAAAAACAAGGGCTTGCGGCCCGATGATCTGGATGCACTTGAGAACGAAAGCTATGCCAACGGCCAGGGGCAAAAGTTCTACCGGCTCTATCAGGACCGGCTGAAGGCGCTGAACGCCTGCGATTTTGGCGATCTGCTGCTGCATGTGGTGACCGTGCTGCGCAGCCATCCGGACGTGCTGGAACAGTATCGCCAGCGCTTCAAATACATCATGGTCGACGAGTATCAGGACACCAACCAGATCCAGTATCTGTGGCTGCGCCTGCTGGCCCAGCCGCGCCACAACATCTGCGTGGTTGGGGACGATGACCAGTCGATCTATTCATGGCGCGGTGCAGAAGTTGCCAATATCCTTAAGTTTGAAAAGGATTTTCCGGGCGCACGGATCATCAAGCTGGAGCAGAATTATCGCTCCACGCCCGACATTCTTGCCGCCGCATCGGGCCTGATCGATGCCAACAGCCAGCGGCTTGGCAAGACGCTGTGGACCGAGCGGAATGGCGGCGACAAGGTGCGCGTGATCGGCGTGTGGGACGCACCCGAGGAAGCCCGCCGCGTGGGCGAGGAGATCGAGCGGCTGGAGCGCGAGGGAGCCAGCCTTAACCAGGCCGCGATCCTGGTGCGCGCCCAATTCCAGACCCGCGAGTTCGAGGACCGGTTCATCGCCATCGGCATGAGCTACAAGATCATTGGCGGCTTCCGCTTTTATGAGCGCGCCGAAATCCGCGACGCCCTCGCCTATCTGCGGCTCATCGCACAACCGAGCGATGACCTTGCGTTCGAGCGGATCTACAATACCCCCAAGCGCGGCTTGGGTGACAAGACGCTGGAGAAGCTCCACCGCCATGCCCGCGCGCGCGCTGTGCCGCTGAGCCTGGCGGCGGTCGAAATCGCCGACACCGACGAACTGCCCGCTCGCGCCCGCAACACGCTGGTCAGCTTCATGCGGGATGTCGCCCGCTGGCGCGATCTGGCCAAGACCACCTCACCCGCCGAACTGGTCCGCACGCTGCTGGATGAGAGCGGCTACACCGCCGCGTTGCAGGCCGAAAAGACCGCCGAGAGCGCAGGGCGGCTCGAAAACCTGGTCGAACTGGCCCGCGCGATGGAAGAATACGAGACGCTTGGCGATTTCCTCGAGCACGTCAGCCTGGTGATGGACAACGAGGCGGCTGATGACGCCGAGAAGGTCACGATCATGACCATGCACGGCGCCAAGGGGCTGGAATTTGATAACGTGTTCCTGCCCGGCTGGGAGGAAGGCGTCTTCCCCAGCCAGCGCGCGCTTGATGAGGGCGGGCTTGCCAGCCTGGAGGAAGAGCGCCGGCTCGCCTATGTTGCGATCACCCGCGCCCGGCGGCGCTGCACGATCCTGCACGCCGCCAACCGCCGGATCTATGGCCAGTGGACCAGTTCGATCCCCAGCCGCTTCATTGATGAACTGCCCGAAGCCCACATCGAACAGGAATCAACCCTGTCCGGCGGTGCATCACTGTGGCGGGCGCAGTGGAGTGAGCGCGACGATCCCTTTGCCCATGTCGCGCGTGACAATGCGGCACGTGGTCAGAGCCGCGGCCCCGGCTGGCAGCGGGCGGCGGCCCAAACCTATGACCCCGCCCCGCGCCGCCTGCCCGAAGCGACCCGCAGCGCGGCCAGCTTTGCCGCCAAGCCGCGCAGCGACATCGCACTGGGGGCGCGGGTGTTCCACGACAAGTTCGGGTACGGCACGGTTACCGCGCAGGAAGGCAACAAGCTGGAGATCGACTTCGAAGCCGCCGGCCCGAAGCGCGTGATCGACAGCTTCGTCAAACCGGCCGACTAGAGCGCCGAAATCCCCAGGAAGCCCGGGATCGGGCCGTTCCATTCGCCCGGTTCGCTTGGCGGATCACGCTCTTCGCGGCGGGGGCGTTCTTCACGGCGCGGCTTTTCGCTGCGCGCGGCGCGTTCGCGGCGGGGCTCTTCCTCACGTGGAGCACGCTCTTCGCGGCGCGGCTTGTCCTCGCGAACCGGGCGCTCTTCGCGCGCCTTGCGCTCGCGCGGGGCGCGCTCAGGCTTCTCGGCACCCTTGTCGGGCTCGACGGTGAAGACCGGGATCTTCATGCCGGTCAGCTTTTCGACGTTCTCGATCGCTTCCTGATCCTCAGGCGCAACCAGCGTGAAGGCGCGGCCCGTAGCGCCCGCGCGGCCGGTGCGGCCAATGCGGTGGACGTAATCATCCGGGTGCCAGGGCGTGTCAAAGTTGAAGACGTGGCTCACGCCCTTCACGTCAAGCCCGCGGGCAGCGACGTCCGAGCAGCAGAGGATATTAATCGAACCGTCCTTGAACCGGTCAAGCTCGGCAATGCGAGCCGATTGGTCCATGTCGCCATGGATCTCCCCCGAGGAGAAGCCATGGCGCTGCAGGCTCTTGTTAAGTTCGCGCACCGTGGTCTTGCGGTTGGCGAAGATCATCGCCGTGGCAACATCGTCGGTGCGCAGCAGGTGGCGCAGCACCTCACGCTTGGTCCGCGACGAGGCGACCGGCACCTTGTGCTGGGCGATATTAGCATTGGTCGAGGCGGGCCGGGCCACCTCGATCGACTTGGGATTGGTCAGGAACTTGTCCGCCAGCTTCTTGATCGGCGGCGGCATGGTGGCGCTGAACAGCAGGGTCTGGCGCGTGGTCGGCAGCTTTGAGCAGATCGTCTCGATATCGGGGATGAAGCCCATGTCGAGCATCCGGTCCGCTTCGTCGATCACCAGCATATCGCAGCCGGTCAGCAGGATCTTGCCGCGTTCGAACAGGTCCATCAGGCGGCCCGGCGTGGCAATCAGCACGTCCACGCCCTCGTTCAGCGCCTTGACCTGGTCCCCCATCTGCACGCCGCCAATCAACAGCGCCATCTTGAGGTCATGGTTCTTGCCATAGGCCTCAAAGTTTTCGGCGACCTGGGCGGCAAGTTCGCGGGTCGGCTCAAGGATCAGGCTGCGCGGCATCATCGCCCGGCGGCGACCGTGAGCCAGGATGTCGATCATCGGCAGCACGAAGCTGGCGGTTTTGCCGGTGCCGGTCTGGGCGATCGCGATCAGA
>CAWUNP010000219.1:0-3635 GCA_963923805.1 uncultured Novosphingobium sp.
GCTTTACCCTGCCGCAAGCGGTTGCCACGGCGCAGCGCATTGCGCGCGAGGCCGACCTGCCGGGCGAGCAGCTGGCGGCCCTGCTGGCGGATCAGACAGCGAGGCACTGGTCGGCCATGGGTTTCTACCGTCAGCTGGGCGCAATGCTGTTCGGCGCGGGTGAGCCGGACCAGCGCTACCGGATTTTTGAACGCTTCTACCGCCTGCCCGAACCGCGCATCGAACGGTTCTATGCCGGGCAATCCACCTTTGCCGACAAGGCCCGGGTGCTGGTGGGCAAGCCGCCCGTGCCGGTGCTGGGGGCAATGCGCGCCTTGCTTGCACCGGGCGCGCCGATGGCCGAAAGAGCATGACGATGACAGATGTAGTTCCCGCCTCTCCCACCCTGCCCGTCCCCACCGGCAAGCGCGCCTGCGTGATCGGCGCCGGTTTCGGCGGGCTGGCCCTGGCGATCCGGCTCCAATCGGCCGGGATCGAGACCGTGGTGGTCGAAGCCCGCGACAAGCCCGGTGGGCGCGGTTACCACTGGCAGAAGGATGGCTTCACCTTTGATGCCGGGCCAACCGTGATCACCGATCCGGCCTGCCTGCAGGAACTGTGGGGGCTGACCGGGCATGATATTGCCAACGACGTGACGCTGATGCCGGTCATGCCGTTCTACCGGCTCAACTGGCCCGACGGCACCAATTTTGACTATTCGAACGACGAAGCCGGCCTGGCGCGCGAGATCGCCCGCGTCGCCCCCGGTGACCTGGCCGGTTACGAAGAGTTCCTGCAATACTCCGCCGGGGTGTTCGAGGAAGGCTATGTCAAACTGGGCCACGTGCCCTTCCTGGACTTCGCCTCGATGATCAAGGCCGCCCCGGCGCTGGCCAAGTATCAGGCCTGGCGATCGGTCTATTCGATGGTTTCGAGCTTCATCAAGAGCGAGAAACTGCGCGAGGCGCTGAGCTTCCATACCCTGCTGGTTGGCGGCAATCCGATGACCACCAGCTCGATCTATGCGCTGATCCACAAGCTGGAAAAGGACGGCGGCGTGTGGTGGGCCAAGGGCGGCACCAACCAGCTGATCGCCGGGATGGTCAAGCATTTCGAGCGGCTGGGCGGCACGCTGCGGCTGCACGATCCGGTGGTGCAGGTCCACACCCTGGGCAACCGCGCGACCGAGGTGGAATGCGCCAGTGGCTGGATCGAACGGTTCGATGCCGTGGCCAGCAATGCCGATATCATGCATTCCTACCGCGATCTGCTCTCGGAAAGCCCGCGCGGCCCGCAGATGGCGCGCAGTCTGGCGCGCAAGCGGTTCTCGCCCAGTCTGTTCGTGGTCCACTTCGGACTGGAAGGGACCTGGCCGGGCATCCCGCACCACATGATCCTGTTCGGCCCGCGCTACAAAGGCCTGCTGGATGATATCTACCAGCACGGGGTCCTGCCGCAGGACTTCTCGATCTACCTGCACCATCCTTCGGTCACCGATCCCTCGGTCGCGCCGCCGGGCAAGAGCACCTTCTACGCGCTGATCCCGGTCGCCAATCAGGGCAAGCTGCCGATCGACTGGGAAACGGTGGGCCCGATGATTGAGAAACGCGTGCTCGACGAGGTGGGCCGCCGCCTGATCCCGGACATCCATGACCGGATCGTCACCAAGTTCCATTACGCCCCCCGTGACTTTGCGCTGGATCTGAATGCCTATCTTGGCAGCGCCTTCAGCCTTGAACCGATCCTGACCCAGAGCGCCTGGTTCCGCGGCCACAACCGCGATGACAAGGTGAAGAACTTCTATCTGGTCGGCGCCGGCACCCATCCGGGTGCGGGCATCCCCGGCGTGGTCGGCAGCGCCAAGGCGACCGCCCGGCTGATGGTGGAGGACCTGCAATGAAGCGCATCGCCGTCTATTGCGGATCGGCCACGCCCGAAGATCCCCGCTATATCGAACTGGCCAGCGAAGTCGGCCGGACCCTGGCCGAGCGCGGCATTGGCGTGGTCTATGGCGGCGGCAAGCTGGGCCTGATGGGCGCCGTGGCGAACGGCGCGCTGGCCGCCGGCGGCGAAGTGATCGGCGTGATCCCCGAAGCCCTGGTCAATTCCGAAGTGGCGCACCGCGGCTGCACCGAACTGCACGTCGTTTCCGGCATGCATGAGCGCAAGCTGGCCTTCACCAACCTGTCCGACGGCTTCCTGACAATCCCCGGCGGGGTCGGCACAATGGACGAGCTGTGGGAGGCCGTGTCCTGGGCCCAGCTTGGCTATCACGCCAAGCCGGTTGGCCTGCTCAACGCCTTTGGCTTCTATGACCAGCTGCTGGCCTTCAACCATCACATGATTGCGGTCGGCTTCATTCGCCCGGCCCACGCCGGGATCATCATCGCCGAGCCGGAGCTCGACCTGCTGCTGACCCGCATGGCTGCGCATGAGCCGCACACGCCGATCTTTGCGATGAAAACGAGCGATCTGTGAGTTCCGGCCGAGTCCGCGCCGACCTCCTCGCCCACGCCCGCCAGACAATCATGCGCGGCTCGAAGAGCTTCGCCATGGCCAGCCGCCTGTTCGATCGCCCCACGCGCGAGCGGGTCTGGCTGCTTTATGCCTGGTGCCGCCGCTGCGATGACCTGGCCGACAACCAGGACCATGGTGGCACGCTGGGCGAACAGGCCGGAGCGGAAGCCCGCCTCGCCACGATCCGTGAACTGACCGCCAAGGCCCTGGCGGGCGAACCCGCCGGCGACCCTTCGTTCGATGCCTTCGGACTGGTCGCGCGCGAATGCGGGATTACCGCCGCCATGGCTGACGACGTGATCGCGGGCTTCGCGCTGGATGCGGCCGACTGGCGCCCGCGCAGCGAGGCGGACCTGCTGCAGTATTGCTACCACGTTGCGGGCGCCGTGGGCGTGATGATGGCCGTGGTGATGGGCGTTGCCCCGGACGACGAGGATACGCTCGACCGCGCCTGCGATCTGGGCCTGGCCTTCCAGCTGGCCAATATCGCCCGCGATCTGGACGAGGATGACGCGGCCGATCGGTGCTATTTGCCACTCGAATGGCTGGTCGAGGCTGACATTCCCCCCGGCGAGCAGATGAAGCCGCATTACCGCCGGGCGCTGACCGCGCTGGTCCATCGGATGTGCGCCACGGCGCAGGCCTATGAAGCCTCGGCCCGGATCGGCGCGGGGCGGCTTGGCTTCCGCCAGCGCTGGGCAGTGCTGGCTGCAGCCGGGATCTATGGCGACATCGCCCGCGCCGTAGCTGCGGCAGGTGAGCACGCCTGGGATCACCGCATCCACACCTCTGGCGCGCGCAAGCTGTGGCACGTGGCCCATGCCTTGTGGGAAGCCGCCACTCCGCCGCCGCAGGCGACCGAGCGTCCGCCGCTCGGACGCCGCCAGCTTGCAGAGCGCGCCCGCGCCGCCTAGGGGCAAGAGGGCGGGGGCTTCGACAAGCTCAGCCTGAGCGGGTGGGGGCAATCAAACCATGGTTCGCTCGGCCTGAGCTGGTCGAAGGCCCTGCGCAAGATTGCCGCCAGAGGTTCCGATGCATTCCTATCCCGCCCCCGCGCTTGCCCGTGTTGAGGAAATGGTCCGCGCCGCCGCGGCCGATCCGGCCCGCGCGGTCGCGTTCCAGGGTGCGCCCGGCTGCAA
>CAWUNP010000220.1:0-3630 GCA_963923805.1 uncultured Novosphingobium sp.
TATCGTCGGCAGCGTCAGATGTGTATAAGAGACAGGGCCGATCCCATCGGCGGGCAAGGCCAGTTCGGGCAAGTCTTCACCAACCCCGCCACCGGCAAAGGTGGCGGCAGCGGTGGCCGCGGCCGCCTTGGCGGCTTCCGCGCCGCGGCACAGGCTGGTCACTTCATTGGCCAGAACAATCTTGGCCTGGTTGATTTCGGCGCCCTGCAAGGCTTCCAGCCGGGCGATCTCATCCAGCGGCAGGTCGGTGAACAGACGCAGGAACTTGCCGACATCGCGGTCATCGGTGTTGCGCCAGTATTGCCAGAAATCATAGCCGGGGAGGGCATCTTCGTTAAGCCAGACCGCACCGGCTGCAGTCTTGCCCATCTTGGCGCCGTCGGCCGTGGTCAGCAGCGGGGTGGTGACGCCAAAGACTTCGATCCCGTTCATCCGGCGGGTCAGTTCGATCCCGTTGACGATATTGCCCCACTGATCCGATCCGCCCATCTGCAAGCGGCAGCCCTGGTTCAACGCGAGTTCGCGGAAATCATAGGCCTGCAGAATCATGTAGTTGAATTCGAGGAAGGTCAGCGGCTGCTCACGCTCCAGCCGCAGCTTGACCGAATCGAAGGTCATCATTCGGTTGATCGTGAAGTGCGGGCCAACCTCGCGCAGCAGGTCAACATAGCCCAGCGCGCTCAGCCAATCGTCATTGTTGACCATGATCGCGTCGCTCGGGCCATCGCCGAAGGTCAGGAACCGTTCGAACACCCGGCGGATCGAAGCGATGTTGTCCGCGATCGTCTCGGCGGTCAGCAGCTTGCGGCTTTCATCCTTGCCCGAAGGATCGCCCACCTTGGTGGTCCCGCCGCCCATCAGCACGATCGGCTTGTGGCCGGCCTGTTGCAGGCGGCGCAGCAGCATGATCTGCACCAGGCTGCCAACGTGCAGCGAAGGCGCGGTGGCATCGAAGCCGATGTAACCGGGCACGACCTGCTTGTTGGCCAAGGCATCAAGGCCCGCGGCGTCGGTCAGCTGGTGGATATAGCCACGCTCGTCGAGCAGGCGCAGGAGGCTGGATTTGTAAGTCATCGCGCCGCGCCCATAGCAGCGGTTGCGGACAAGCCCAAGTGTTGCCTGTCGATCGGCTTGATGCCGTGGGTGCCAGCGGGCATTAGGCGGGGATGCACAGCCTTGTCCTCCATCCCGATTGCGCGCCGGGTTCGATCCGGTCGATCACCGCCGATGTTGTTGCCACCGCCAACGGGTGCCGCGCAACCTTTGTGGCTAATGGCGATGTGTCGAAGATCGCCGTGCCGAGGGTGGCCGAGCCGGGGCGGTTCGACAATCTCTGGAAGACGACCTGCTTCGAGATTTTCTGGAGCCACGATGGCACCAGCTATCGTGAGTTCAATCTCTCCCCGTCGACCCGCTGGGCCTGCTATGATTTCGACGCCTTCCGCGAAGGCATGCGCAATGCCCCGGCCGAGGTGGAAATCGCGGTAGAGGTCACCGATACCGAGCTGCGCCTGACGGCTGACATTCGCTCAACCTTGCCACTGCCGGCCACGGTTGCGCTGAATGGCATCATCGAGGACGCGGACGGCGTGAACCGCTTCTGGGCGCTGGCATTCCGCCCCGGCGCGCCGGAATTCCACGCCAGCGAATGCCGCGCGGTGGAGCTGGCGGCATGAGCGTGCTGTTCGGCATCGATCGCCTGCTGACCGAACCGGCGCTGCGCGCGCCACTGGCCGGCAAGCGCGTGGCATTGGTGGCGCACCCGGCCAGTGTCACGGCTGACCTGACCCATTCGCTCGACGCGCTGATCGCCGCCGGGATCAAGGTGACCGCCGCCTTCGGTCCGCAGCACGGCCTGAAGGGCGACAAGCAGGACAACATGGTTGAGACCGCGGACGAGCTTGATCCGCACTACAATATCCCGGTGTTCAGCCTCTATGGCGAGGTCCGCCGCCCAACCGAGCAGATGATGTCGACCGCCGATGTCTTCCTGTTCGACCTGCAGGACCTCGGCTGCCGGATCTATACCTTCGTCACCACGCTGCTTTACCTGCTGGAGGCGGCAGCGGGCACAGGCAAGGAAGTCTGGGTGCTCGATCGCCCCAATCCGGCGGGCCGCCCGGTGGAAGGCACGCTGCTGGTGCCGGGGCAGGAAAGCTTCGTCGGCGCCGGGCCGATGCCGATGCGGCACGGGCAGACCCTGGGCGAAATGGGGCAGTGGTTCATTGCCGAGAACAAGCTTGATGTGCCCTATCGCGTGGTCACCATGCAGGGCTGGGCACCCGAAGCCGGTCCGGGTTGGGGCTGGCCTGAAAGCCGGATCTGGATCAACCCCAGCCCGAACGCCGCCAGCCTCAACATGGCGCGGGCCTATGCCGGCACGGTCATGCTGGAAGGCGCCACCCTGTCGGAAGGCCGCGGCACGACCCGTCCGCTGGAGGTGCTGTTCGGCGCGCCGGACATCGATGCCAAGGCGGTCCATGCCGAGATGCAGCGCCTCGCGCCGCAGTGGCTGGCGGGCTGCGCCCTGCGCGAGTGCTGGTTTGAGCCGACCTTCCACAAGCACGCCAAGAGCCTGTGCAACGGGTTGATGATCCATGCCGAGGGCGGGTTCTATGATCACCACGCCTTCCGGCCCTGGCGGCTGCAGGCGCTGGCCTTCAAGGCGATCCGGCGGCTCTATCCCGATTACCCGCTCTGGCGCGACTTCCCCTATGAGTATGAATTCAACCGGCTTGCCATCGATGTGATCAATGGCGGCCCGGCCTTGCGCCAATGGGTTGATGATGCCGCCGCTGAAGCCGGTGATCTGGAGGCGATCGCCGGCCGCGATGAGGCGGCTTGGCGCGAGACCATGCAGCCGTTCCTGCTCTATTGCTAAGCGGGTTGACCCTGCGGGGTCTGCCCGTCACCTTGCCCGCAGATGGGAATCACGGCGGCAACGACCGCAGGGTGAGAGGATAGTTGATGAGCGATGCCGTTGCGGGGCAGCACCCCGCGTCTGTGCGGGCAGGGGACTCAGTCCGGCTGACCATGTGGTTGCTGCTGATCGTCTACATCTTCAATTTCATTGACCGGCAAATCGTCAATATCCTGGCCGAGCCGATCGCCAAGGAACTGGACCTTTCCGATACGCAAATCGGCCTGATGACCGGGATCGCCTTCGCGCTGTTCTACACCATCCTGGGTCTTCCCATCGCCCGCATTGCCGACCGGCCGACCACCCACCGCGGCCGGATGATCGCCGGCGCCCTGGCGCTGTGGTCTGGCATGACGGCGCTATGCGGCATGGCGACGACTTACGCGCAGCTGCTGCTGGCGCGCATCGGGGTGGGCGTGGGGGAAGCAGGCTGCACCCCCGCCGCGCATTCCCTGATCGCTGAGAAGGTTCCGGCCGAGCGCCGGGCTTCGGCGCTGGCGTTCTATTCGCTCGGCATTCCGGTCGGCGGGTTGCTGGGCATGCTGATCGGGGGGGTACTGGCGGATACGGTGGGTTGGCGTGGGGCTTTCTTCTGGGTCGGCGTGCCCGGTCTCGCACTCGCGCTGATCGTGCTGCTCCTGCTGAAGGAACCCCGGCGCGATGGCACTTCGCTAAGCCTCGGATCGAAGGCCCCCAGCATGGCCCGTAAT
>CAWUNP010000221.1:0-3616 GCA_963923805.1 uncultured Novosphingobium sp.
CCATCGCGATCATGCCAATCGGGTGGGTCACTGGCGCATGGCCGATGTGATGACCCGCCATGGTTTTCCCGGTTCGGTCTCGCTCTCGGTTGCGCTGTGCCAGCATCACCCGGACGTGGTGGCCGACGCCAATGCCCGCGGCTGGGAGTTCTTCAGCCACGGGATCTACAATACCCGCTATTCCTACGGCATGGATGAAGCGCAGGAGCGCACTATCATCGAGGATTCGATCCGGACCGTGCGCGAGGCGACCGGGCAGACCATCCGGGGCTGGCTGGCCCCGGCCTTAACCCACACCCCGCGGACGCTGGACCTGATCGCGGACTATGGGCTCGATTACACCTGCGACCTCTATCACGATGACCAGCCATTTCAGGTGCAGACCACCAGCGGCGATCTGATCTCAATGCCCTACAGCCTTGAGGTCAACGACCACTACGGGTTCTTCATCTACAACATGAGCCCCCGCGAATATGCACGGACCTTGCTACGCCAGTTCCAGCGCCTGGCCGATGAGCCAAGCGGCACCGTGATGTGCATCCCGCTGCATTCCTATCTGATCGGCCAACCCCACCGGATCGGCGCATTCGAAGAGGTGCTGCGCGAGATCGCCGCCGATGGCCGGGCCTGGCTGACCCGCGCCGGCGACATTGCCGACGCCTGGCGCGCCGTGCAGCAGGGAGCCGCAGAATGAGCCTGGATCCCGCCTATCTCGAATATCCGCAGCGCCGGACCGGATACGACCACCAGCTTTACCCATACAGCGCCCTGCCGCGCCGCGCACCACTGACCTGGCCGGGCGACAAGGAGGTGGCCGTGTGGTGTTGCGTCAGCCTGGAGTGGTTTCCGATCACCCCGGCCGACAAGCCCTTTCGCGCACCCGGGCATATGCAGACAGCCTATCCCGACTATCGCCACTATACGGCGCGCGAATACGGAACACGGGTCGGGGTCTACCGCCTGCTCGATGCTTTCGCCAAGGCCGGCGTGCGGGCCTCCTTTGCCACCAATGGCGCGATCGCAGATCGGTATCCGAAGCTGGTGCAGGATGTTGCTGCGGCCGGGCACGAACTGATCGCGCATTCAACCGACATGAACGGAACGATCGCCAGCACCCTGCCCGAGGACGAGGAACGTGCCTTGATCGCCCGCAGCCTCGCTTCACTGGAAGCTGTGACGGGCACGCGACCGCGCGGGTGGATGTCGATCGCCCGTCAGCAAAGCTGGGTCACCCCCACGCTCTTGCGCGAAGCCGGGCTCGACTATTGCGTAGACTGGCTGAATGATGAGCTGCCCTGGCGCTTTACCAATGGCCTGGTGAATCTGCCGCTCAACCATGAACTTTCTGATCGGCAGATCCTCAATATCCAGCAGCAATCGGTCGATAGCTATGCCGAACAGGTGCTCGATGCGCACGATTGGCTGACCCGGGAAGCCCGCCAAGGCGGCGCACGGATGCTGCCGCTGCACCTCACCCCCTACATCATCGGCCTGCCCTATCGCATGGATGCGTTTGAGCAGTTGCTGGCCAACCTCGCAGCCCGCCCCCAGACCTGGTTCGCGCGCGGCAGCGACATTCTCGATTCTGCAAAGGACCAATTGTGAAGGCATATCAATGGGGGCCGCAGGATGGCCTTGCTTCGCTGACCCAGACAACCCGCCCGGATCCGGTAGCAGGACCCGGCGAAGTCGTGCTCAAGGTGCGGCTGGCCTGCATCAACAACCGCGATATCCAGGTCCTCGAAGGGCGCTATGGTGCGAAAAAGGCGGAAGACCGCATCCCGCTCTCCGAAGGGGTCGGCGAAGTTGTAGCGGTTGGCGACGGGGTTGATACGGTCAAGCCTGGCGATCGCGCCGTCTTCGCCCACTTTGCCACCTGGCTCGACGGGGCCTTTGCCCTCAAGGCCTTCGGCACTGACTATGGCCTGACCCATGACGGCTGGCTGGCTGAATATATCAAGGTCCCCGGCCCCGCTCTTGTCCGCGTGCCGGATGGGCTGTCGGACGAACAGGCCGCGCCGCTGGCCTCGTCGGCACTGACAGCCTGGCACGCCGTGGTTGAAATCGGGCAAGTCCGCGCTGGTGACGTGGTTCTGACCCTCGGCACCGGCGGCGTGGCGATCTGGGCACTGCAAATCGCCAAGGCCAACGGCGCGCGAGTGGTCATCACCTCTTCCAGCGATGCCAAGCTGGAACTTGCGCGCAAGCTGGGTGCTGACATCTGCGTCAACTATCGCACGCACCCGCAATGGGAAGCCGAAGTCTTGCGGCTGACCGGTGGTGCCGGGGCCAACATCATCGTCGAAACCGGCGGCCTTGGCACGCTGGCCCAGTCGATCGGCGCCGCCGCGGTCAATGCACGGATCGTGTCGATTGCCGTGGGCTCAGCCGAAGGGCCGCTACCCAACTATGGTTCGATCATCGGCAAGAACCTGACCATCCGGGGCATTGCCGAAGGCAGCCGCGCCATGCTGGAGCGCTTGCTGCGCGCCATGGCGACCAACGGCATCCAACCGGTCATCGATCGCACCTTCGCGTTCGACGATGCACCCGCGGCCTTCGCCTACCTCAAATCGGGCGCCCATGTTGGCAAGGTGCTGATCAAGGTCAGCTGAGCTAGCGGCTCAGCTCGACCAGCTCGTACCACGTCTGCATGTAACCGCCGACGCCGCCCTGCACGAACAGGGCATCGTCGTCGGCGGTAACCCACATCTCATAGGGTGGGTGGGAGCCATTGGCATTGACCATCCCGCCATGAGGATCGGTCCATTCGAACTTCCAGCAATCAAAGGTTCCGGCGGCAACGGTGACAGTCTCCTCGCCAATATAACCCAGTTGCATCAGCGATTCCGCCAGGAACGGCGGGGTCGCCCCGCGATGATCCGGCGAAGGCAGAAAACAGCGGAACTTGCGGGCATGCGGTCCGCGTGATCGGTCAATCCGGCGGGCGTTATAGGCATCGGCAACGATCGGGTGGGTGCCGAACCCGTCATATTCACCAATCACCGGCATCCGTTGTGAAACCCGCCCGATCGTGGGGCCATAGCTTTCGCATTCCAGGTAGTCCCCGGCGTTGCGGATCCAGCCAGAGCCCATGAAACGATCCCCCACCGTCAGCCTGACAAACAGATCCATCGGAACGTCGTGCTCATCAAGGCTGTAGACAATATCGCGGTGAACGGTGGGATCGGGTTCATCAATCTCGCAGCGTGCGCGCAGGGTGCGCTTGCCATCGGAATGATGGGTCCAGGTAAAAAACTCCCGGCCGCGTTCCTGTCCTTCGCGCCCCGGCTTGCGCGAGGTGTAGAGGATCCGTCCGGTAATGGTGCGGTGTTGTTGCAAGGGTCTCTCCGTCAAAACGGGTTCAGTTACAGGTTAGCTCAAAGCGGAACGGCCAGTCCGGTCAGAATGGCCAGCAACACGACCGCCCAGATCCACAGGACCGAGCGCGTGGTGCCTTTGAGCGTCGTCTCGATGGTCTGGTCGGTTGCCGGATCGCCGCCATTTGACCGCAGCGCAGCAATGGCCGGAAACAGCGGGACAAGCTGGCGCCGAACCAGGATGCCCAGTGCCAGAACGCATGCCAGCAGGAGCAGTTTCAGCGCTGTCTCTTATA
>CAWUNP010000222.1:0-3615 GCA_963923805.1 uncultured Novosphingobium sp.
CCTTGGTCCACCACTGGAACATGGTGAAGAGGATCCCGAAGAAGCCGACCAGCAGGACATACTTGCCTGCGGCCATGTCGTGCATCGTCAGCACGCCGCCGCTGGTGGCGGTCACCGCCGAAACCGAGCCGAGGAACGGCAGGATATCGGGCTCGAGAATATGATAATCGTGGTTCTTGGTGCCGGCCATTTCCGTGTCCCCAATTGATCCCAAAAGCGCCGGCAGGCCACCCCGCGACGCATGAATACCCGCCGCCCTTATCGTGCGGCTGCCGACTGGTCCAGTGCCTTTGAAGGCTGATCCGCAGCAAGATGGAAAGTGTAGCTGAGCGTGATCTGCTCGATATCCTTCGTCTCCGGATCCTCAAGGATCTTCGGATCGACGTAATAGATCACCGGCATATTGACGCGCTGGCCCGGCTGCAGGGTCTGCTCGTTGAAGCAGAAGCACTGGATCTTGTTGAAATACTTGCCGGCCAGCTCGGGCTCGACATTGAACGAGGCAATCCCGGTGATCGGACGATCCGCCATGTTTTCAGCATGGTAGAACGCCATCTTGCGGGCACCGATGCGCAGGTCCTGCGTGGTCTGCTCGGCCGCAAACTGCCAGGGCATCTGGCGATCGACGTTCGCATCGAAACGAACCGAGATGGTCTTGCCGGTCGTCTTGACCGTTGCCGCCTGGGCTTCGCTGACGCGCATGGTGGTGCCGCCAAAGCCGGTCACCTGGCAAAAGATCCGGTAGAGCGGGACCGAGGCGAAACCGAGCGCCAGCATCGCGCAGGCGCCCAGCAGGGCCAACATCCCGGTGCGGGCGTTGGGGTCCTTGGGCAGGCTCAGGGCCATGGCCTTAGCCTCCCAAACGGGCGATGCTGATGAAATAGAACAGCACGACCATCGCGCCGAGCAGGCCGCCCAGCATCAGGTTGCGCTGCTTGATGATCCGCTTGCGTTCGGCTTGGGGGTCTTCGGGAAACTTTGGCATATGCTTCATCCCATGATCCAGCGGTCCGCCACCAGGGCAGCGAACAGGGCAAAAAGGTAGAACACCGAAAAGGCGAACAGGCGCTTTTCGGGTCCCATGTCGGTTTCCCCCACCCCTTTCCGGAAAACTGCCACGCGCAGTGCCAGCACCAGGAAGATCGTCGAAAGCACCAGGGCCGAGGCCCCGTAAACCACGCCCGCCCCGGCAATCCAGAACGGCAGCATGGCCAGCGGCAGCAGCAGGACGGCATAGACCAGGATCTGACGTCGGGTCGAATGCTGGCCGGCCACCACCGGCATCATCGGGATCCCCGCCTTGGCATAGTCCGTCTCAACAAACAGGGCGAGCGCCCAGAAGTGCGGCGGGGTCCAGAAGAAGATGATCGCGAAGAGCAGGATCGGCATCAGCGTGATCTCGCCCGTGGCGGCGATCCAGCCGATCATCGGCGGAAAGGCCCCCGCCCCGCCGCCAATCACGATGTTCTGCGGCGTGCGCGGCTTCAGCCACATGGTGTAGATCACCGCATAGTAGAAGATCGAGAAGGCCAGCACCGCCGCGGCCAGATAGCCAACGCCAACGGCCATCATCAGCACCGAGAAGAACGACAGCGCCATGCCGAAATCGCGGGCCGATTCGCGCGGCATCCGCCCGGCCGGCAGCGGCCGCCCGGCGGTGCGCTTCATCTTGGCGTCGATATCCGCTTCCCACCACATATTGAGCGCGGCCGAACCGCCAGCGCCCACGGCGATGCAAAGAATGGCGGTAAAGCCCAGCACCGGGTTCACCTGGCCGGGTGCAGCGAGCAATCCACACAGGCCGGTGAAGATCACCAGGCTCATCACGCGCGGCTTGGTCAGCGCGAAGAAATCGCGCCAGTCGGTCGGCAGGGCCGGTACAGGTTGGCTGGCAGCGGTCATGGTTGGCAGCGCCTATAGTCGCCAGTCAGAGCCGCTTCAACCAATCGATGAGCAGCGCGTTCACTTCTTCGGGGCGCTCCTGCTGGGTCCAGTGGCCAACGCCTTCCAGCACGTGGCCTTCAACCTTGGGCGCGAACATCCGCATCATCGCCACCGGATCGGCCACGGCCCCGAACAGGCTGGTCGCCGGATCGCGGCTGCCGCCGATGAACAGGCATGGCTGCTCCAGCTGCTTGCCCTGCCAGGGCTTGAGCCATGTGTAATCGCGTTCGTGGTTGCGATAGCGGTTAAGCGGGCCACGGAAGCCGGAATGGCAGAACTCGCCCTCGTAATAATCGAGATCGGCCGCGCTCAGCCATGGCACCGGCTGGGGGTCGGGCAGCCCCTCCAGGAAGGTCGCGCCATAGGGCTTGTCCCAATAGTTCCGCGGCGGGACATCGCCGGAAATCGAATACATCATCCGCGCCACGAAATCGCGGGGATCAGCCTCAGCCTCAGCCTCAGCCACGCCGGGTTTCTGGAAGAACTCCTGATAGAAGAACCGCCCCTGGCTGGTGAAATGTTCGCGGAACACCTCGGTGAAGGGCCGCATGGGGGCGCCTGCAAAGGGCACCGACAGGCCGGCAACCGCGCTGACCCGCTCGGGGTTGGTGAAGGCCGTGTTCCAGACAATCGGCGCGCCCCAATCGTGCCCGATCAGCACGAGCGGCTGGTCCGGTGCGAGCACGTTCGCCAGCCCGATCAGGTCACCCGCGATCTCTTCCAGTCCATAGGCTTCGACCGGCTGCGGCTTGTCCGACCCGCCATAGCCGCGCACGTCGATCGCGCAGGCGGTGAAACCGGCGGCCGCGACGGGCGCCAGCTGATGGCGCCAGGAATACCAGCTCTCCGGAAAGCCGTGCACCATGATCGCCAGCGGCGCGGTGCCGGGCGCAGGGCCTTCGATCGCGCAGCGCAGGCTGACCTCCCCGCAATCGACCATCCGGAATTCAGGCATCGTGAAGCTCCCAAAGAAAACGCCCCGGGCCTTGCGGGCCGGGGCGGATTCTGTCCAGTCGGTTCAGACGGACCGGGTCTTAGTGGTGACCCTTGTCCTCGATCACCGGCAGGGTTTCGAACTGGTGGAACGGCGGCGGGCTGGACAGGGTCCATTCCAGCGTCGTGGCACCTTCGCCCCAGTAGTTGTCAGCAGCCTTCTTGCCGAGGGTGAAGGCGTAAAGGATGTTGATGAACCAGATCACCAGCGAGCTCGCCATGATGACGTAGCCGATCGAGGAGACATAGTTCCAGTAGGCGTAGGCTTCGGTGTAGTCCGGGTAACGGCGCGGCATCCCCTGCAGACCCAGGAAGTGCTGCGGGAAGAAGATGGTGTTCACGCCGATGAAGAACACCCAGAAGTGCAGGTGCGACAGGAACTCCGAATGCATCCGGCCGCTCATCTTCGGGAACCAGTAATAGAACCCGGCGAAGAGCGCGGTCACCGCACCCAGCGACAGCACATAGTGGAAGTGCGCCACCACATAGTAGGTGTCATGCAGCACATCGTCCACGCCGCCGTTGGCCAGGACCACGCCGGTCACGCCGCCCACGGTGAAAAGGAAGATGAAGCCCATCGCCCAGACCAGCGGCGACTTGAACTCAAGGCTGCCGCCCCACATCGTGGCGATCCAGCTGAAGATCTTGATGCCGGTCGGCACCGCGATCACCATGGTG
>CAWUNP010000223.1:0-3586 GCA_963923805.1 uncultured Novosphingobium sp.
CGCAGCGGCTTGACCGGCTAGCCCTGCAGATTGCCGGACCGCAGGCAATTATCGCGTCCCGGCAACAGCCGGACTGCCTTGCCGCGCTTGCCGCCCGCAGGTTTCTGAACAACCGGGCTGCCAGCATCTACGCTGGATCGAACGAGATTCAGCGCGACATCATCTCCCGGGTCTTACTGCCGAGCTGACCGGTCGGCGGATCAGTCCCCATCGTTCCAGCGAACCAGCGCCATCGCGCGTTTGAGCGCGGCTCCGATCCGCAGCTCGTCGGTAATGCCCATGGCGCCGTGAACCTGGACGGCTCCTTCGCCAACGACCTCGACCGCTCTGCCGGTGAGTTGGCGCGAGCAGGCAGCCAGTCGGGTGCGGGTTTCCGGGGCGGCATCATCCAAGGTATGCAACCCGGCTTCGACCAGCGCCTCAGCCATGTCTAGAGCGATCCGCATATCGACGATGCGGTGGCGCAAAGCCTGGAAACCGGCAATGGGCTGACCAAATTGCTGGCGGGTCCGGGCATATTCGATGCTGTCCGCCAGCATCAAATGGCAGAGGCCGACGATTTCGGCGGCACGGCCCAAAATCATCGCGTCTTTCGCCCAGTCGATCTGCGCCCGGGCTTCGGGGCCGAGCAGGATGCAAATGAGACCATCGGCCCGGACCGCCGCCAGGGCCGCATCCCCGACAATCGTGCCGTCGATCGCCTCCAGTGGCTGCAAATCAAGAGCCGGGTGCTGCGCAGGCAGGAGGTAGATCGCATCCTCCCCTCCGCTGGACGACGCAAGCAGGACCGATTGCGCGCCGCCGATGGCCGGGACCAGACCCCACCGTCCCGTCAGGGTACCCGCCTGAACCGCAGGGACTGCCGCATGGCTGGAACCCGTCCCCATTGCCAGCGTCAGCGGATGCTGGCCGCCAACCGCCCGCTCAAGAACTTCGGACTGGGTACCGCTGGCAGCCAGGATGCGGCAGGCGGTCCAATGTTCCAGCATCCCGGTAACGTGCAGGCCGCGCCCCATGGCATCCAGCGCCACGCCCAACAGGAATGCATCTCCGCCGCTCCCGCCGCTCTGTTCCGGCAACGCGATGCCTGCCAGGCCAAGTTCGCAAACCGCCTGCTGCAAAGCTTCGCCGTGCAAACCGTCTAGGGCCTTGCAGATCGTGTCGTGCAGCAATTGCTGTTCTTCGTTCAGGGTCATCGCCACGGTCGCATTCCTTAGTTAACCTGTCGGTCGCGCCCGGCCCAATAAGGCTCGCGCAGGGTGCGCCGCAGGATCTTGCCAGACGGATTGCGAGGCATTTCCGCGATGAAATCGACCGACTTCGGACATTTGAAGGCAGCGATGCGCTCACGCGCAAAAGCAATGATCGAAGCTGGATCGGGCGCTGCGTCAGGCTTAAGCACTATGCAGGCTTTTACCGCCTCACCCCACTTGTCATCCGGAACGCCGATCACCGCCACATCGGCAACGTCGGGATGGCCGTAAATCGCATTCTCGACTTCGGCAGGATAGACATTCTCACCGCCGGAGATGATCATGTCCTTCACGCGGTCGTGGATATAAAGATAGCCCTCATTGTCCAGGTAACCGGCGTCCCCGGTGTGAATCCAGCTATCTGCTGTCAACGTAGCCTGAGTTGCGTCAGGCAAGCCCCAGTATTCCAGCATGTTGTTGCTGGATCGCAGAAGCACTTCGCCCACCGTTCCAGCGGGCACCGGATTGCCGTGCTGATCGACCACTGAAACGTCGACCCCGGGTAGCGCTCGGCCGGCAGAGCGCAAGCGGTCATGTCCAGTCACCGAGTGGTCCTCAGGCGCAAGCGCAACAACAGTGCCAGTTGTCTCAGTCATGCCATAGGCCTGAATGAAATCAGCCTTGAACACCTTCAGGCATTCGCGCAGCAACTCGAGCGGCATTGGCGCGGCACCGTAGATAATATGTCGCAGGTTGCCGAAGTCGATATTCTGGCAACGCGGATCGCGTACCATCATTTGCAAGGCCGCAGGCACTGCGAACAGGCGCGTGATGCCCTTGTCTACAATTGCGTCCAAGACCGCGCCAGGTTCAAACTCTGGCAAGATCACTGCGGTCACCCCTCCACCCAGCGCCATGGTAGCAAGCCCTGTTCCACCGATGTGCGCGCAAGGCATGGCGATCAGGATCCTCTCGTCTTGATGAAGAGTATGGTAGGCTGTCTGTGCTGCACCCGGCGTATGACGAAGACGGAACAGCGAACGATTGGCGAGGACCGCGCCTTTTGGTTTGCCAGTTGTTCCAGACGTGTAAAGCTGCAGCACCGCATCTTCTGGCGCAGAAGGTGCAAATTCGAATGCAATGCCTTTCTGTGCCAGTTGCCAGGCTTCTGCAGCAGTGAGGCATTGCTCTATTGCTGGAAAAGACTGCTTTTCTTCATCGAAACCGGGACCGAGGATGAGTAGACGTGCCGCTGCATTTTCCGCAATCCATTGGGCCTCGCCTTTGCTCAAACGCCATCCAATTGGGGTCATAACGATCCCCACTCGTCCAGCCGCAAACAAAAGCACGAAATAGAGCGTGCAGTTCTTGCCTAGCCACGCAATCCGGTCGCCCTTGCGCAGGCCAAGCGCATTGAAGGCCCCAACTAAGCAATCCGTGATGGCGAGCAGTTCTTGATAGGTCAGAATATGGTCAGGACCATCAAGGGCAACGGTGTTCGGCCTTTCCCTTGCCCATTGGCGGATCAGTGTATCGAAGGTTTCAGAGACTTTCACCATTGCTCAAACTCGGAAGTGCGACAGCAGATCACGCAGCAATTCTGCAGTTCCCGCGTCGTTCTGGCTGACACCGTAGATGTAATGATCCGGGCGAATGAGGATGGCTGTATGGTTCTGCAGCAAGGCGTCGAACTGCTCGCTGGCCTTGTTCGCAGCGTTCAATTCGAAGATTACCCCGCCGAGCTGGGCAAAACGCGGTTCAAGCTCGATACGTTCCGGTCCGGACCAGCGCTCCGATGTTATGAGGCGGAACCCGGTGCCAAGAACCTCGTCCATCGGAACTTCAGCACCATCCTTGCGCAGCAAGGGTTGCGGGGCAAGCGTACCGACCAGTCTGTCCTCATCGCCACCGCGCGGCCCTGCGAGGATGCCGCCTGTCAGGTGCTCCCGACTGCGTTCTCCACCATAAATCGCACTGATGTCTTGGGGCCAATCCCCGTCGCGCTGGGCTTGGGCAAAGGCATCCATCAAGTTGCCCAGGGCAACGGCATGATCAACGGTATCGCGAGCATGTGGTCTCCGCTCGGCGCCATAACTGGAAAGGGCACTTTCTGGCAGCAGCCCGCGCTTCACGAAGTCCAGCTTCCAGGCCAGGTTCGCCGCATCGCGAATGCCGGTGCACATCCCTTGTCCCAAGAAGGGGGCGGTCTGATGGGCCGCATCGCCGGCAAGAAAGATATTTCCATCTTGCCAACGCTCGGCAATCGCGGAATGGAATTGATAAGCGGCAGCGCGCTCGATTTCTGCTTCGCCCGGTTTTAAATAATCAGCCAGCAATTCCCATTGCCGGCCAGAATCGAGCATTTCTTCACGAGTTTCGCCCGGGTTAAAGAT
>CAWUNP010000224.1:0-3583 GCA_963923805.1 uncultured Novosphingobium sp.
ACTTGGTTTCGTCGTCAGCCAGGAACAGTTCCAGCACGTCGATGAAGTTGGTGCCGTTGACTGGGTCACCGCCGATGCCGACCGCAGTGGTCTGGCCCAGGCCGATGTTGGTGGTCTGGAACACCGCTTCATAGGTCAGCGTGCCCGAACGCGAGACGACGCCGACCGAACCCTTCTTGAAGATCGAGCCCGGCATGATGCCGATCTTGCATTCATCCGGGGTCAGCACGCCGGGGCAGTTCGGGCCGATCAGGCGCGACTTCGAACCCGAAAGGGCGCGCTTCACCTTGACCATGTCGAGCACCGGAATGCCTTCGGTGATGCAGACGATCAGTTCCATCTCGGCGTCGATCGCTTCCAGGATCGCGTCAGCCGCACCCGGAGGCGGAACGTAGATGCACGATGCCGTGGCGCCGGTGGCAGCCTTGGCTTCGTGTACGGTGTCAAACTGCGGCAGGCCGATGTGGCTGGTGCCGCCCTTGCCCGGAGTCACGCCTGCAACCATCTGGGTGCCATAGGCCAGCGCTTGTTCGGTATGGAAGGTACCGGTGGCGCCGGTCATCCCCTGGGTGATGACCTTGGTGTTCTTGTTGATGAGGATCGACATCCTGTTCCCTTTCGTGAGTCCCCGCGAAGGCGGGGATCTCGGTCGGCTTGGCCCGACCTCGCCTGAGGCCCCCGCCTTTGCGGGGGCTCACGATTTCGTTAAGCCAGCGAGCCGTCGATCGCCTTGCAGGCAACCAGCAGTTCCTTGACCGCGTCAACCGAGACCTGCAGGCCAGCCTTGTCGGCATCATCCAGTTCGATCTCGATCACCTTTTCCACGCCGTTTGCACCGATCAGCACCGGCACGCCGACATAGAGGCCGTCAACGCCATACTGGCCATCGACATAGGCGGCGCAGGGCAGGATGCGCTTCTGGTCATTGAGATAGGCTTCAGCCATCGCAATGCCCGATGCGGCCGGGGCATAGAAGGCCGAACCGGTGCCGAGCAGGGCAACGATCTCACCGCCGCCGCCGCGCGTGCGCTTCACGATGGCGTCGATCTTTTCCTGGCTGGAAAGGCCCATCTTCACCAGGTCAGGCACCGGAATGCCGTTGACGGTGGAATAGCGCACGACGGGAACCATCGTGTCGCCGTGGCCGCCAAGGACGAAGGTGTTCACGTCGCGCACCGAGACGTTGAATTCATCGGCGATGAAGTGGCTGAAGCGGGCCGAATCGAGCACGCCGGCCATGCCCACGACCATGTGGTGCGGCAGGCCCGAGAATTCGCGCAGCGCCCAGACCATCGCGTCGAGCGGGTTGGTGATGCAGATCACGAAGGCGTTCGGGGCGTTGTTCTTGATGCCTTCGCCAACGGCCTTCATGACCTTGAGGTTGATACCCAGCAGGTCATCGCGGCTCATGCCCGGCTTGCGGGCGACCCCGGCGGTGACGATGATCACATCGGCCCCGGCAATGTCCTTGTAGTCGTTCGATCCGGTGATCTTGGCGTCAAACCCTTCAACCGGGCCGCACTGCGACAGGTCAAGCGCCTTGCCCTGCGGCACACCTTCAACAACGTCGAACAGGACGATGTCGCCCAATTCCTTCTGCGCGGCGAGGTGAGCCAACGTGCCACCGATATTGCCGGCGCCAATGAGGGCGATCTTCTTGCGAGCCATAGTGAGACCTGTCCTTGTCCGTATTCGCGGGATCAGTGTCTGACGTTCGGTACAGGCCCCCACCATCCCGCGAGGCGCAAGGGGCCGACCGGCGGGTTAGGGGTGCCCTAAGCCGGTGAAATGGCGAATGCAAGGCTGGAAACCCCGCAAGCGTGAATTATCTTTGCGAATGCTTCGCAATTGCATTTATCGGGGCAATCTGCCGCTGCCGTAGCGGCGCAATCTGCCAAACGGCTTAGCCCGCGGCGCGTTGCGGTTCGGCACGATCACGCTCTTGCGCGATCAGCATGGCCGCCAGATAATCCGGCACCGGGCGGCTGAAGTAGTAACCCTGGCCCAAGGTGCATCCGGCGGCGCGGACGGCTTCAACCTGTTCGACCGTTTCCAGGCCTTCGGCCACGATGGCCATGTCCAGCGTGGTGGCCATGCCCGAAACGGCACGGATGATGGCATCGCTTTTCTTCCCGGCATTGGGGCCGGATACGAAGCTGCGATCAACCTTGATCTTTCCGAACGGATACTTGTTGAGATAGCCCAGCGAAGAATAGCCGGTGCCGAAATCGTCGAGCGCAAAGCGCACTCCGGCTTCAGACAGTTCGGTAATAAAGTCCTCGGTCTGCTGCGAATGGTCCAGCAGGACGGTTTCGGTGATCTCCAGCTCCAGCCGGTGGGCCGGCAGCCGGGCCTCGCGCAGGGCGTTGAGGATGCCCAGCGCCGCCCCGGGGGCCTTGATCTGCAAGGGCGAGAGGTTCACCGCCACGGTGACATCGTCGGGCCAGGCCGCGGCGGCCTTGGCGGCCTGGGTGGTAATCCAGTTGCCCAGCGTGATGATCGCGCCGGTTTCTTCGGCAACGGGGATGAATTCGTCTGGGCGCAATTCGCCCTTTTCGGGATGGAACCAGCGAACCAGCGCTTCGAAGGCCTTGATCCGGCCGGTGGCCAGCTCGACGATCGGCTGGAAGAAGATCGATAGCTCGTCGCGCTGCACGGCCACGCGCAGTTCGGCCTCGATCTCGCGCCGGCGGACCAGATCGCGGCTCATCGAACTGTCATAGAAGCTGGCCTGGTTCCGGCCATTGACCTTGGCATGGTAGAGCGCAAGATTGGCGCCCAGCATCACGCTTTCCAGGTCCTCGCCGTCATCGGGCATCAGCGCGACACCCATCGAGCAGGAGATGTCGAGCCGGTCATTCTCTAGCCGCATCGGCCGGGTAATCTCGCCCAGCACGGCCAGGGCGATGGTTTCCACCTCGCGGCGGTCCTTGGCGTCGCAGGCCATGATGAATTCGTCGCCGCCGAAGCGGCCGATCACGGCATCGGGCTTGGCCTGGCTGCGCAGGCGCTGGGCGACCTCGGTCAGCACCCGATCCCCCACCTGGTGGCCCAGCACGTCGTTCACTTCCTTGAACCGGTCGAGATCACACCAGAACAGCGCCAGCTTGGGCGCCTTGCGCGGGCCGGCGAGGTGTTCGACCAGATGGTGGTTGAGCCCGGCTCGGTTGTTCAGCCCCGTCACGACATCGGTGCGCGCCAGATGCTGCATCTTTTCGGCCAGCCGGGCGCTGGTTTCGGCCGCAGAGATCGAATCGCGCAGGGTCCGGAAGATTTGCAGCGAGATCGAGATCATCCCGGCAAAGCAGATGATTATCGCAGCGGCCAGGGTGCGCGCGGCGGCATCGCCGGTCTGCCACAAGGCGATGCAGATCGGGGCGAAGGTCAGCAGCATGCCGGCGACCGAGATCAGCGGCCGGCCAGCATTGCGCGAAGCCATGCCGGTGGCATAGCCGATCGCATAACAGGCCATCAGCAGCTGCGCGAAGAGCGGGTTTTGATAGGCGATCGTCAAGGCCGTGAACAGGCCAACCACCGTCGTATAGGAAAAGGCCCCCAGTTCGTAGAGCAGTTCCAGCCGGGT
>CAWUNP010000225.1:0-3576 GCA_963923805.1 uncultured Novosphingobium sp.
TCGACAAGTTGCCCAACAACTGGATGCACGCGGTCTTCATCATACTGGCCCTGCCCAGTGCGAAGCTGGTCGATGCGCGGCGCCATCCGCTGGGTTGCTGCTTTTCGAACTTCAAGCAGCACTTCGCGCGGGGGCAGGCCTTCGCCTACAGCCTGGAAGACATGGGCCGCTATTATGCCGACTATGTCCGGCTGATGGCGCACCTGGATCGGGTCCAGCCGGGCCGGGTGCACCGTGTGATCTACGAACGCATGGTCGATGATACCGAGGCCGAGGTCCGGGCCCTGCTGGATTACTGCGGCCTGCCGTTCGAAGCGGGCTGCCTGGAATTCCACCGGACCGAGCGCGCGGTACGCACGCCCAGTTCGGAACAGGTGCGCCGACCGATCTTCCGCGAAGGGACCGAAGCACACCTGCCCTATGAGCCCTGGCTCGGGCCGCTCAAGGAAGCGCTGGGGCCGGTGCTCGATGCCTATCCGGATGCGCCGCCGAAGTGGTAAATCTGCCACTCAGGCCGCCGGATCAGGCTGTCAGATGGCTCTTTGCTTGACCTGAGCCGGTTCAGGATTCAGAACCCTGTCCGGAAACTGGTTGGATGGGGTAACCATGAAGTTCACTGTTCGTCGCACCGCGGGTGCACTGTTGCTGGCCTCTACGGCGCTTTCGGCCATGCCGGCCCTGGCTCAGGAAGCCGAAGAGGCTGATGCCAACGAAATCGTGGTGACCGCGCAAAAGCGTTCGGAAAACCTCCAGAACGTGCCGATCTCGATCCAGGCGCTCGGCACGGCCAAGCTGGAACAGCTCAATATCTCGAACTTCTCGGGCTATGCCCAGCAGCTGCCTTCGGTTTCGTTCCAGTCGGGCGGCACCCCGGGGACCAACGTGGTCTACATGCGCGGCGTTGCTTCGGGCGGCGACGGCAACCACTCGGGCTCGCTGCCTTCGGTCGGGGTCTATCTGGATGAACAGCCGGTCACCACGATCGGCGGCAACCTCGATGTCCACATCTATGACATCGCCCGGATCGAAAGCCTGTCGGGCCCGCAGGGCACGCTTTATGGCGCTTCGTCGCAGGCCGGCACGATCCGCATCATCACCAACAAGCCCAGCACCGCCGGGTTCGAAGGTTCGATCGATGGCGATATCAACACGGTCAAGAGCGGCGGCATCGGCGGCAAGCTGGACGCCATGGTCAATGCCCCGCTGGGTGATAGCGCCGCGCTGCGCGTGGTCGGCTTCTACCAGCGCGATGCCGGTTATATCGACAATGTTGCCGGACGGCGCTGCTTCCTGCCCCAGCCGGGAGGGTTCTGCGTGACCAACACCGCCTTCGTCGCGAAGGATTACAACACCACCGAAACCTATGGCGCCCGCGCCGCGCTGAAGGTCGATCTGGATGATAACTGGACCGTGACCCCGGCGGTCACCTACCAGGATATGAAGAGCAAGGGTTCCTATGCCTTTGATCCCAGCGTCGGCGATCTGCAGCTGCAGCGCTTTGCGCCGGAATACCTGAACGACAAGTGGGTCCAGGCGGCCCTGACAATCGAAGGCAAGCTCGGCAGCTGGGACGTGACCTATGCCGGTGCCTACCTTGACCGCAAGCGCAACAGCTCAAGCGACTATACCGACTATTCGGAAGCCTATGACTCGCTCTACGCCTCGTCGGGCGGTCTCGCGGGCTACTTCTATTTCCTTGATGCGGCAGGCCATGGCATCGATCCGCGCCAGAAGGTGATCGGCAGCGATCACTTCAAGAAGCTGAGCCAGGAACTGCGCGTCGCCTCGCCGGGTGACCAGCCGCTGCGCTTTGTGGGCGGTGTGTTCTACCAGCGCCAGTCGAACGACATCTTCCAGGATTACCAGGTTCCCAATCTGGGTCCGCAAGTTTCGGTCAATGGCGTGCCCGGCACGTTGTGGCTGACCAAGCAGGAACGCGTCGACCGCGACTATGCGGCCTTCGGCGAGCTGAGCTATGACCTGCTGCAGAATGTCACCCTGACTGCCGGCATTCGCGCCTACCGGTTCGACAATACGCTGATCGGGTTCTTCGGCTTTGGCCGCAATCCGGGCGGCAACTTCAGCGATAGCCCCTATAACGGCGCGGGCAGCTCGCGCACGGGCGTGGCCGGATGCTTTACCACCACGGGCGCGCGTCTGCGGTCTGTGGCCGGGACCGCAGGGGTCAAGCTGTTCCCGGGCGTGATCGATGGCACCCCCTGTAACAATCTCGGCACCTGGAATGGTTCGGGCGTCGATCCGGTCCGCATCAAGGACGATGGCCTGACCTGGCGCTTCAACCTGTCGTGGAAGGCCACCAGCGATCTGATGGTCTATGCCACGGCATCGAAGGGCTTCCGTCCGGGCGGCGTCAACCGCCGGGCCGACGTCGGCCCCTATGGCGCCGACTTCCTGATCAACTATGAAATGGGCTGGAAGTCGACCCTGGCTCCGGGCCTGCGCTTCAACGGTGCGGTCTATCAGCAGAACTGGAACGACTTCCAGTATTCGTACCTTGGCGCAAACAGCTTCACCGAAATCAAGAACGGCCCCGATGCCCGCATCCGCGGCGTCGATGCCGATCTGAGCTATAACGGTGGCGGCCTGTTCCTGCAGGTGGCGGCGGCCTATACCGATGCCAAGACCACCAAGAACCTCTGCGCGGCGGTCGATCCCACCTTCACCTGCGCGGCCGGGGGCAATTCGATCCAGTCGCCGGCTGGCACGCGCCTGCCGATCACGCCGAAGTTCAAGGCCTCTGGCACCCTGCGCTACACGGCGGAAATGGGTGACAAGAAGCCTTACGGCCAGATCAACGTGGCCTACCAGGGTTCGGCCACCGGCGACGTCCGCGCCACCCAGGCCGCCCAGCTGGGCGAACTGCCGGCCTTCACCACGGTGAACCTGGCACTGGGCGTGCAGTGGACCAGCTTTAATGTTGAGCTCTACGCCGCCAACCTGCTGGATGAGCGGGGCCAGTCCTCGCGCTTCGTGCAGTGCGGCCAGTGCTACCAGCGCCCCTATGTGGTGCCGATCACGCCGCGCACCTTTGGCCTGCGCGCCGGGACGAAGTTCTGAGTTGGAGAGGAGGCCCGGGGGCCTTCGGGCCCTTAGAAGGCTAATCTGAGCGAGGGCGGCGGGGGAGACCTTGCCGCCCTCTTTCTTTTGGTGTGCCGTGTGGCTCAGTCGTCCGTGTCAGCGGCTTTCTGCAACCGGTATGCGGCCTTAAGGTAGTCCTCAGCCGCCGCCTTGAGCAGCGGCTCCTTGGCAAAGGCTTCGGCTGGCAAGGGCGCTATGCCGAGCGCGTCCATCAACGTCCACAGCGCGAATTTGCGCCCCGGTTCGCGCTCGACGCCAAAGGCAATCTTCAGCTTTTCCAGCGCAAGGTCATAATCCTGCTCGGTCAGCTCGGCCGGGTCTTCGGTGCCGAAGAAGTGCAGGATCAGCGCGTCGAGGTCCATCGCGTCAGAGCCAGCCCAGCACGGTCGCGCCCCAGGCCGCCGCCCCGCCCGCCAACAGGGCCAGCAGATAGCTGCCCCAGCCATGCTCGTGCGATGCGCTGCGGCGTTCCCAGAC
>CAWUNP010000226.1:0-3569 GCA_963923805.1 uncultured Novosphingobium sp.
GGGCTCGGAGATGTGTATAAGAGACAGTGACAGATGTGGGGATGAGCCAGGCCCTTGCCCACCCCTAGCCCCTCCCGCAAGCGGGAGGGGGACAATCATAGCATTCCAAGCTCCAGCCGGGCTTCGTCGCTCATCTTGGCCGGATCCCACGGCGGATCCCAGACCAGGTTGACCTCACAGTCGCGCACGCCCGGTACGGCGCCAACCCGCAGCTCGACCTCGCCCGGCATCGATTCGGCCACCGGGCAGTGGGGCGTGGTCAGGGTCATCGTCACCACGACCGCGCCTTCGGGATCGACCTCGACCCCGTAAATCAGCCCAAGGTCATAAATGTTCACCGGGATTTCCGGATCGAAGATATCCTTCAGCGCCGCGATCACGCCGTCATAGATCGAGCCGCCGGGTTCGCCCGGTGCCAGGCCTTGCGGCTTCTGCTGGAGGAAACCTTCGAGGTAATCGCGCTTGCGCTCCAGCTTTTCGGCCGGGCTTTCCGCATTGTCGACGCGGGCGCGCGGCGGGGCGTTTACGGCCTCGACCTGTTCAACCACGATCTTGCGTTCTTCGTTCATCCGAAGATCCTCCGTGTCCGCTCGATCCCGCGCAGCAGCGCGGCGATATCGGCGCTATCCGAATAGAGTCCAAAGCTGGCCCGCGCCGTGGCCGGCACGCCAAGGTGTTCCATCAGCGGCTGGGCGCAGTGATGCCCCGCCCGGATGGCCACGCCTTCCTCGTCGAGGATGGTGCCAAGGTCGTGCGGGTGCACCCCATCGAGCGCGAACGATACGATCCCCGCGCTTTCTTCGGGGCCAAACAGCGTCACGTCATTGCGGGCGCGCAGCGCGGCGCGCAGTTCGCTGACCAGCGCGGCCTCGTGGGCATGAATCGCATCGTGCCCGATGGCGCGGACATAGTCTGCCGCCGCGCCGAACCCGATCGCCTCGATGATCGCCGGGGTGCCGGCCTCGAACCGCTGCGGCGGCGGAGCAAAGGTGGTGCCGGCAAAGGTTACGCGATCAATCATCGCACCGCCGCCCTGCCAGGGCGGCATGGCATCGAGCAGCTCCGCCCGTCCCCACAGCGCGCCGATCCCGGTCGGGCCGTAAAGCTTGTGGCTGGAGAAGGCGTAGAAATCGCAGCCCAGCGCAGCCACGTCGATCGCCAGGCGCGGCACGGCCTGACAGCCATCGAGCAGCAGCTTCGCCCCAACCGCATGGGCCAGGTCGGCCGCGCGGCGCGCGTCGAGCACCGAGCCGAGCACGTTCGAGACGTGGGCAAAGGCCACCAGCTTGTGCTCGCGCGTCAGCATCGCTTCGGCGGCGTCAAGATCGATGCAGCCGTCGGCGGTCAGCGGACAGACATCGACCTGCCAGCCGGCCAGCTGCCAGGGCACGATGTTCGAATGATGCTCCAGCAGGGAGACCAGCACCCGGCCCTTGTCCGGATAGCTGTAAGCCAGCAGGTTGATCGCCTCGGTCGCGCCGCGGGTGAAGACCAGCTCCTGCGCGGGCGCCCCGATCAGCGCAGCCACCTTCTCGCGCGCGGCCTCGAAGGCCAGCGTCATGTCGGCCGAGCGGGCATAGACCCCGCGGTGAACGGTCGCATAGTCCGCGCCCATCGCCCGCACCGTCGCATCGATCACCGCCTGCGGCTTCTGCGCCGTGGCCGCGGTATCAAGGTAGTGCCAGCGGCTGCCGTCTGCCTTGATCAGGCCGGGCCAGTTCGCCGCCTGCGCCCCCGCGAAGGCGGGGGTCTCAGGCCGGTCATGCCCTTCCCGCACGAGGTCCCCGCCTTCGCGGGGACTCACAAGGGGTTCGCCGTTCATACCAGCCGCCCCAGCGCCGCCAGCGCGGCTTCGAGCAGGTGCTTTTCATCGGCCGCACCGGTGAAGGCTTCGGCCACGAAGGCCTGCAGCATCAGCTTCTTGGCCTCGGCCGGCGGCAGCCCGCGCTGGGCCATGTAGAACAGACCATTGGCGTCCAGCTCACCCACGGCGCAGCCATGCGCGCACTTCACATCATCAGCGAAGATTTCCAGTTCGGGGCGGGCATTGGCGGTGGCCGTCCGGTCCAGCAGCATGGCCCGGACCGACTGTTCGCCATCGGTGCCGTCCGCGCCCTGCGCCACCCGCACCTTGCCGAGGTAATTGACCGTCGCCCTGCCACCCGCGACCGAGCGGACGACCTGGCGGCTGACCGCATCGGGCCGGGCGTGGAGCACGTCGGTGACAATCTCGACAGTCTGCTGCCCGCCCGCCAGCTGCGCCGCGCCGAGCGTGAAGCTCGCGCCAGTGCCCAGTTCCACCTTGACCGCGACCCGGCCATAGGCGGCGGGGGCGGTCAGCACGCGCAGATCAAACGAAGCGCCATCGCCAAGCACAATGGCGAGTTCGCGCGCCACCGGCTGATCGCCATCGAGCACCAGCGCAAGGTTCCCGCTCTCGCCCGCAGCCACGGCAATCGTCTCGACCGCGACCGGCCAGACCTGCCCCAGCGCGGCGAGGTCCGCATAGCGGAAGTCCTCATCCTTGCGGGTGGGAAGGGCGAGCGCCTGGATCACGCCGCCACCGCCTCGTAACCGCGCTCTTCCAGTTCGAGCGCGAGTTCGGGGCCGCCGGTCTTGACGATCCGGCCGCCGGCCAGGACGTGGACGAAGTCCGGCTTCACGTAATCGAGCAGTCGCTGGTAGTGCGTGATCAGCAGCACGGCCTTGCCGGGCTGGCGCATCACCGCATTGATGCCTTCGCCGACCACGCGCAGCGCATCGATATCGAGGCCGGAATCGGTCTCATCAAGCACGGCCAGCTTGGGATCGAGAATGCCCATCTGCACCATTTCGGCGCGCTTCTTTTCGCCGCCCGAAAAGCCGACGTTGACCGGCCGCTTGAGCATTTCCATGTCCATCTTGAGCAGCGCCGCCTGTTCGCGCGCCAGCTTGAGGAATTCGCCGCCCGACAGCGGCTCCTCACCCCGGCTCTTGCGCTGGGCATTGAGGCTTTCGCGCAGGAACTGGACGAAAGACACGCCCGGAATTTCGACCGGATACTGGAAGCCCAGAAACAGCCCGGCAGCAGCGCGCTCATGCGGTTCGAGCGCGAGCAGGTCCTGCCCGGCAAAGTCCACCTCGCCGCCAGTCACCTCATACCCGGGGCGACCACCGAGGGTGTAGCCCAGCGTCGACTTGCCTGCACCGTTCGGGCCCATGATCGCGTGGACTTCGCCGGCGTTGATCGACAGCGACAGCCCCTTCAGGATCGGCTTGTCCGCCACAGTGGCGTGGAGGTTGGAAATGGTCAGCATGGTCAGTCCTGCGGGCGCCGACGCGGCGCGCGGTTCGAGGGGGGGCGGCTAGCGCGGGCGGCACGGCGTTCGTGCCAGCGCTCGCGCATTACGGCGGAAACCTGCGCAGCGGCGGCGGCGGGATCGGCGACCACGGCAGCGGCGGACAAGCGCTCCACCCGGTAGCCCACTTCGGTGAGGCTGCGGGTGCGGTCGGCGGCGAAGGCGGCGTCTTCGTCGCCATCCAGTTCGATCACCAGCATCAGCGGCTTGCAGGCAAAATCGACGATCGCC
>CAWUNP010000227.1:0-3558 GCA_963923805.1 uncultured Novosphingobium sp.
GGTCTCGTGGGCTCGGAGATGTGTATAAGAGACAGTCCTTGAGCTGTTCTTCGATCTGGTCTTCGTTTTCGCGATCACCCAGCTCTCGCACTTCCTGAAGGATCACCTGACCTGGCTGGGCTTTGCCCAATCGCTGGTGCTGTTCCTGGCAATATGGTGGGCCTGGATGTACACCACCTGGGCGACCAACTGGGCCGACCCGGAGCGGTTCGAGATCCGGGTCATGCTGCTCGTGCTGATGGCGCTCAGCCTGCTGATGGCGGTCGCCCTGCCCTATGGCTTCAGCAAATATGCCTGGCTGTTCGCGGCCAGTTACCTGGCGCTGCAGATCGGGCGAACGGCCTTTATGGCGCTGGTGCTCAACCGCGAGAACCGCGCCAATACCCGCAACATGGTGCGGATCGGGGTGTGGTTCGGCTTTGCCGCACCGTTCTGGCTGATGGGGGTGCTGCGGCCCGAGGAGGAGCGGCTGCTGTGGTGGCTGCTGGCGGTGATCATCGAGTATCTTGGCCCGATCACCCTGTTCCCCGTCCCCGGCCTTGGCCGGTCCAAGGCCACGGACTGGGACATTTCCGGCAGCCACATGGCGGAACGCTGCGGGCTGTTCATCATCATCGCGCTAGGCGAAGGGATCATCATCACCGGCGCGACCTTTGCCGATGCCACCATGGAGCCGGGACGCGTGCTGGCCTTCTGCCTCGCCTTCCTGTCATCCGTGCTGATGTGGTGGCTCTATTTCGATCTCGGCCAAAAGCGCGGGTCGGACCATATCAGCGAGAATGCTGATGTCGGCCGGGTGGCGCGCAATGCCTATACCTATATGCACATGCCGATCGTGCTGGGGATCGTCATCTTCGCCGTGTCCGACGCCAAGCTGCTCGATAACTGGGACCAGCCGGCCGATGGCAAGCTGGCGCTGGTGATGTGCGGCGGCGGGGTGCTGTTCCTGACCGGCCTCGGGCTGTTCAAGCGCCACTCCAACCCGCTGGGCAACTTCCCGCTATCGCACGGGGTCGGATCGATCCTGTTCTGGGCACTGGCCTATGCCGCCTGGCAAGGCATGCTGACCACGCTGCAGGTGGGCGGCATGGGCGTTGCGGCCTTTGCCGTGGTCTCCGGCTGGGAATGGGTTTCCTACCACGGCGGGTGGAAGGAACGGATCGACGATACGGTCGCCTGGTTCAAACTTGCCAGTCAATACTAGCGCCGTGCGGATGGGCGCGCGCCAGCATCACCGGCTCGCCCCCGCCCGGCCAATAGCGCAAGACCAGTTCGTGCAGGTGCAGCACGCGGTTGGCTTCGAGTGAAATCCACGCCAGCGGCCGCTCCGCCGTCGCCTGCGCCCCGTACGCTTCCATCGCCGCAGTAACCCGCTGCTGCTGGTCTTCGGGCACATATTGCCAGACGATCGAATGCATCAGCACGCGGGTGGTGCCGGCCTCATGCGGCTTGGCGAGTTCGGCCTCGATAAAATCGGCCGCATTCATCCGCACCAGATCGGGCGCGGCCCTGCCCGCCTCGGCAATCGCGGCGGCCATCCGCTCAAACCGCACGGTGTGCTCAGGCCAGATATAGGCCTTCAGCCGCACAGCCTGCGCGGGATCGGTCAGATCAACCGGGGCAACGTCGCAGCCTTTGGTGGAAACGATCTCAATGGCCTGATCCGGCGGCGGATTGCCCTGCCATTCGGGCTTGAACTGCATCGCCCCTAGCTCTGGCCCCACCTGCACCCCGGCCAGATCATAGTGATAGCGATCGAGCATCAGGTTGATCCCCGCGCTGGAGCCAATCTCCAGACACTGGAAGCGCGGCGGCAGACCCTGCCCGGCCAGCCAGAGCATCGCGGCGATGAAATTGCAGGAACGGCCAGCCTCGTTGGTCTGCGGCGGCCCATCGAGCCAAGGCAGCAATTCTGCCTCGTGCGCGGCGATCGCGGCGGCGATGATCGCGGCGTCATCTACCCCGGCGCGATTCTCATAAATCGCCGCAAGATCGGGTTCTACGCCCTTCAAATGCAGAGAATGTATCCCGCCCGCAAGCCGCAGCGGCAAGGCATCGGCCAAGGGCGCACCGGGCCAGGCGCGGATGGCATTGAGCAAGGCTCCCGGCTCGCCCCGCTGCAGCAGATCGCGCAGCGCAGCCACCACCCGCGCCGTCACTGTCGCCCCGGCCTGGGTGCAATAGGCCACCTGGTTGTCGAAAGCGGCAACCACGATCCCCTCGCCCTTGGCGTTGATATCGATGAACTGATAGGTCTCCGCCATTGCCGCTCCTTGCCCTTTTGGCCCACCTTCCCTAAGGCGCGGGCTATGTCGAACCCGCTGACCTTCGCCGTGCCCAAGGGCCGCATTCTGGACGAGGCGCTGCCATTGATGGCCCGCGCCGGTGTGGTGCCAGAGGCGGGCTTTCACGACAAGGGCAACCGCGCGCTGTCCTTCGCCTGCGAAGGATCGGACATGCGCGTCATCCGTGTCCGCGCCTTCGACGTTGCCACCTTCGTCGCCCACGGCGCGGCGCAGGTCGGGATCGTCGGTTCGGACGTGGTGGAAGAGTTCGCCTATCCCGATCTCTACGCACCGGTTGACCTTGCCATTGGCCACTGCCGCCTGTCGGTTGCCGAGCCGGTCGGTCAGGCCGGTGCGCCGCTCAGCAGCCACCTGCGCGTCGCCAGCAAGTATCCCAATCTCACCCGCAAGCACTTTGAGCGGATGGGGGTGCAGGCCGAAGTGGTCAAGCTCAACGGCGCGATGGAACTGGCCCCGGGCCTGGGCCTCGCCAGCCGGATCGTCGATCTCGTTTCGACCGGCCGCACGCTCAAGGACAATGGCCTGGTGGAAACGAGCACGATCCTGGACATTTCCGCGCGTCTCATCGTCAACCGCGCCGCGCTGAAGACCGATCCGCGCGTCGGCGCCTTGGTCGAAGCGTTCCGGGCGCTTGCCACCCCGGCCGAGGCTGCCTGATGCTGCGGCTGAACACGCGCGACCCCGGCTTTGGCGCCGCTTTCCGCAAGCTGGTGGCCGACCGGCGCGAAAGCGACGAGAACGTCAGCCGCGATGTCCAGATTATCCTCGATGATGTGCGCGCTCGCGGCGACGAGGCGCTGGTCGAACTGACCCGCAAGTTCGATCAGCACGAGCTGGCCAGTGATGCAGACTGGCAGATCGATGCCGCGACCTGCCGCGAAGCCTTTGACAACCTGACGCCAGACCTGCGCGCCGCGCTGGAACTGGCCGCCAAGCGCATCCGCGCCTTCCACGAAGGCCAGAAGCCCAGCAACCGGGACGAGCAGGACAAGCACGGCGTGCGCATGGGCGCGCGCTGGTCGGCAGTCGATGCCGCCGGGCTCTATGTGCCGGGCGGCCGCGCGGCCTATCCCTCATCGCTGCTGATGAACGCCATTCCGGCCAAGGTGGCCGGGGTTGAGCGGCTGGTCGTTGTCACCCCCTGCCCCAAGGGCCAGGTCAACCCGCTGGTGCTTGCTGCCGCGCATCTGGCGGGCGTTGACGAAGTCTGGCGGATCGGCGGCGCGCAGGCGGTCGGCGCGCTGGCCTATGG
>CAWUNP010000228.1:0-3553 GCA_963923805.1 uncultured Novosphingobium sp.
CGCGCGCTGGCCTATATCCTCAGCCACGGGGCCGATGGCCTCAAGCAGGTGGCTGAGGATGCCGTGCTCAACGCCAACTACGTGCTGCGCAGCCTGGAAGGCGTGCTCGACGCGCCCTTCGCCCATTCGGGCCCCTGCATGCACGAGGCGCTGTTCACCGATGACGGCTTTGCCGAGGGCTTCTCGACCCTCGATGTCGCCAAGGGGATGATCGACGAGGGCTTCCACCCGATGACGGTCTATTTCCCGCTGGTGGTCCACGGCGCGATGCTGATCGAACCGACCGAGACCGAGAGCAAGGCGGCGCTCGACCAGTTCATCGGCGCGCTGCGTTCGGTGGCCTCGCGGGCCAAGCAGGGCGATCCCTCACTCAAGACCGCGCCGCACTTCGCGCCGCGCCGCCGGCTTGATGAAACCCAGGCGGCACGCAAGCCCGTGCTGGCCTGGAAGGGCGATCTGGGGGAGTAAGCACGATGTGGCAGGCGATGTTCTCGTTCACCAACGCGGTGGTGGTCATCGCCTGGCTCATCCTGGCCTTCCTGCCGCGCAAGCCGCTGGCGATGACGGCGGTGCTCTATCTTGGCGTCTGGCTGCTGTGCCTGTGCTATGCGGCGATGTTCGCGGCGCTGGTCTTCGGCGGGGTCGATCCGGGGCAGGTGCCGGGCAGCGCGCCCTATGTCGCCTCAGACTATTCGATTGCCGGCCTGCGCAAGCTGTTCATGTCAGACGCCGGGTTGGTGATCGGTTGGACGCACTATCTGGCCTTTGACCTGTTCACCGGGCTGTGGATCGCGCGTGATGCCGATAACAAGGAATTCAGCCGGCTGACGCAGCTGCCGTTCCTGTTTGCCACCTTCATGGCCGGTCCGATTGGCCTGTTTACCTGGCTGATCGTGCGCGAACGCCGGGCGCGGGCGATGCACCCGGCGGAAAACCGCATCCGGCTTTGAACGCTCAGCCAGCTTCCTTGCTGGACGGCGCCTCGTAATTCTCAGGCGTCAGGTCAATCCGCTCGACCCGCGGAGTGGCTTCGCGTTGGCGCAGGCGGGTGCCGGTGTTGTCATCTTCAAACCGGGCGGTGAGGGTGTAGCGCTCGATCATGTAAAATCCGGGAGCCGTGCCGCCGTCTTTCCTGAGCGGCGCGTAAACGCGCTTGGCGATGTTCGCGATGACCGGCTTCAGCCATGATTTCTCGCCCCAGCTGCGCAGCGTCTCGATATCGGTCACCCGCCCATTGGCGTCGATCCAGAAGCCGATATCGGCCCATTGGCCGCGCGATTGCAGCGCCGTCAGCCGGTTGAGGGTGTTCAGGTCCGGCTCGCCCGGGGCCAGCCCCTTTTGCATATCGATGCGCTGCAGGGGTTCGGCGTAGAGCAGGATCGGCCGGGTGGCGCCGCCTTGCTCGGCAAAGCGCCTGATCAGCGCCTCGGTCGTGGCACTGCTGCCCGACTTCCGGTCCGCCTTGGCACGGATCACTTCCGCGGCCAGAACGAAATCGCTGCTCTGCTCCAGCGGTTGATTGATCAACTGGTTCAGCCGTTTTTCGAGCTGGTCGTGGTTGTAGGCGTTCGGATTATCATCAAACCGCGCGCGCCACTGCAGGGCCTGACGCAGCCGGGCAAAGCTGGCCACACGCGGCTGGTTTGCCGCAATGGCCTTGCTCTCGACCTCCTTGTAAATCCGTTCGGCTTCATCGCCGAAGCCCAGCTTGGCGCGGCTGTCACCAACCTCGATCTGGGCGACGAGCGTGCGGAAATCGTTTTCGCCGAAGCCCTTTTTAAGGGTGTCGCGCATATCGAGGACGGAAAGCTGGAAATCGCGGGCTTCGCCCATTTGTTCAGCAATCCGCCCATTGGCGCGCAGCAGATCCGAAACCGGCACCGGGTATGCCCCACCGTGCTTGCGGTTGCGGCCAAGCGAATCCTTCAGCGTGGCACGACTGTTCTTGTAATCGCCCGAGACGAACAGGTTCTCGGCGTGGGCCAGTGTCGCCTTGATATCTTCATCCGGCGGGCATTTACGGGCCAGACAAGCCCGCAAATCCGCTTCGGTCTGCTTGAGCGACTTGCCGGTAACAACGATCTCCTGCGCCAAGACCGGCGTGGCAGCGATAGCGGTATAGGCAAGCAAGCAAAGGGCGGCGCGGCGCATGACAAGATCCTGAAAGGAAAGCATTCACCGCGCCCTTACCAGACCGCCGCCGCGCAGGCAGCCCTGATCGACCAATGGCTTTCCCCATCGGTTCAATGACACGCCGGTTTAGCGATGGATCGCCTTGTCCCCCGCGTCCCCAACAGATTCGATGTCGCGGCCCAATCCCTTGACCGTGTTGCAGGCCGTTGTGGTGACCGCCAGGGATGCCAGCATGATGGCCGTGAGGATGGATTTCTTCATCGCCTGTCTCCTTCGCCGCATGGCACGGATTGTGCCGGGCCCGGCCTAGCTGGTGATAATACGAGAAGAAAAAACCCGCCGGCTTGACGCTGCGCGGTGAACTGAGCACCGCGGCGGGATGAACTGGGACTGGCTTGATGCGGATTGGCTGCCCTGGGCCGAACTGGCCGGCGTTGCCGTGCTGGTGGCCATCATCGCTTGGTGGGGCGAACGGCGGCGGATGCGCCGCAGCAATCCGGACGCGGTCGGCTTCATGCCGTGGGGCACGGTCTTCGTGCTGGCGCTGTTCGTGGTCCTGATCGCCGCGATCTTTATCCTGCGCGACGCACTTTAGAGACAGGCTTCCAGATAGGCCTGGTCAAAGCCGAACTGACGGGCCTTTTCCAGCGTATAGGGGCGCAGGCCCGACGCGCGGAATTCGCCGATGATCTTGCCGTCCTCGGTTTCGTCCAGATACTCGAACTTGAACAGTTCCTGGGTGACGATGACATCGCCTTCCATCCCGATCACCTCGGTGATGTTGGTGGTGCGGCGCGAACCATCGCGCAGCCGCTTGACCTGAACGATCATGTCGACCGATTCCGCGATCTGGCGGGAAATGGCTTCCTTCGGGATCTTGATGTCGCCCATCAGGATCATGTTCTCCATGCGGCCCAGGCATTCGCGCGGGCTGTTGGCGTGGAGCGTGCACATCGAGCCATCGTGCCCGGTGTTCATCGCGGCGAGCAGGTCAAAGCATTCCGCGCCTCGGATTTCGCCCAGGATGATCCGGTCAGGCCGCATACGCAGCGCGTTCTTGACCAGATCGCCGATGGTAATCGCGCCCTGGCCTTCGAGGTTCGGCGGGCGGGTTTCCAGCGGCAGCCAGTGTGGCTGTTGCAGCCGGAGTTCGGCCGCGTCCTCGATCGTCAGCACGCGTTCGCCCGGGTCGATCATCTTCGACAGGGCGTTGAGCATGGTGGTCTTACCCGAACCCGTGCCGCCCGAGATGACGATGTTCATCCGGGAAGCCCCGGCGATCTTGAGCGCCGTTGCCATGTTTTCCGACATCGATCCGAAATCCCGCAACATGTCGATCGTAATCGGCTTTTCGGAAAACCTGCGGATCGAGATGGCGGTCCCGCGCAAGCTGAGCGGCGGGACGATTACGTTGACACGG